>CAJATB010000273.1 GCA_903944755.1 uncultured Bacteroidota bacterium | reverse complement strand
GGAGTAGATGCTTCACGCATCGCTAACGATCCTGCTTTTATTCGCACCCGTGAAAATGGTGTAGAATTTGGTTCATCTGCTAGTTCAGGCAAATTGCTAAGAAGTTCATTAAGAAGTATGTTAATGACTGCTGGCGATAATAGAGTAACAGCTCGATTAACCAAAATAATGACTGATATTAAAAATTTGGATGCAACATCAGTGCGAGGAAAAAGAACTGTGGGAATTGCTATTGCTTTAGCGCCAGCTAAAGCGTTGTTAAAAGGTTTTAATTTTAATAATAAGGCAATATTAGGCAGCATCTTATTTAAACCTTATGCAGTAGCAACAGCCACAGGAATCATTACCATTACAGGACTCGTTCCACTTACTGATATTGCTTTTCCGGAAGGTGCAACGCATGTTAGTTTTAAAAGCTCTTGGGCAAAGGTGGATTTTACAAATAATGTTTCGGATGTTAAATTATCGAATGTTGTTAATTTGCCAATTAATGCGGTATCGGCTAACGTTGTTTTAACTCCAACGGCTGCAGCTGTAGGAACAGGAATAAACTTGTTTGTATTGCAACTGGAGTTTTTTCAATTGGTTAATGCTATTCAGTACACCATGAAAAACGGAACATACAATGCATTATGCATTGTTGAGGTAAGCTAAACAAATGGAATTATTACTCATTAGAACATATGATGTTTTAGGGACCAATGGCACGGTTTATAATTGTGAAAAAAGTATCTGCCATACGATTGAATTACCCTGGAAAGAAAATCAAAAAATGATTTCCTGTATTCCAGAAGGTCGTTATGAAATTGTAAAAAGATACAATGCCAAATTTAAATGGCATTTCATAGTTATGAACGTGCCAAATAGGTCCTTTATTTTAATTCATCCGGCTAATGATGCGCTTAAAGAATTGAAAGGGTGCATTGCACCAGTTTTAGTTTTAGCAGCACCAGGAAAAGGATATGAATCTAAAAAAGCATTAAAGAGTTTAATTTCTATTATTTACCCTTTACTGGAACAAAAAGAAAAAATTTATCTAACTATTAAATCAAAACCAAACAATGACACTCATTGAAAGATTAAAAGCACCAACACCTAAGTTTTTTAAAGTATTAAGAAATATTGGTTTAGGATTAGCCGCTGCAGGCGGTGTAATAGTTGCATCGCCAATTGCCATACCTACAATTATTATAACCATAGGTGGATATTTAATTGTAGCAGGAAGTGTAGCAACTGCGGTAAGCCAAATAGTAACAACTACTGAAGGCGATGCTTCGACAAGCTCTGCAAACCAAAAAAATAACTGAGTATTAATTATTAAAATCATTATTAAAATGACTGAAGAAAAAAATCAAATCGAAAAAACTCAAACTATTGTTGAGTTACAAGTTTTGCCATGTGCTAACGAAGTGGCACAAGCAAAACAAAATGTTGAGGTATTAAACCACGAAAATCAAGATGATCCTCCATGTGGTAAAATCATCTTAACAGTTTCTTGTAACGGATCAAAATTAACCAAAGCAGATTCTGGACTCGTTGAAGAATTTCAGGAAGAAGTTTGGGTGACAGTAAAAACAACAAAAGCGGATGCAGGTATTGTACCAAATATTGATTTAAGTGTTCATGAAAGATGCACAACAAAAATGACAAAGGCTGATTCCGGTATTGCTTAAAAACTAAATTATGTCAACACATCATAACATAGAAAGCGGAACTATCATGGGCACTGTTTCAGGAACAGTCTTAACTGTATTAGTGAACATAGGTTCATCGGATATTATTAAAACAGTTGTCCTTGCTGTACTTGGTGCAGTGGTTAG
>CAJATB010000272.1 GCA_903944755.1 uncultured Bacteroidota bacterium | reverse complement strand
ATTCAATTCCAAGGTCCTTAAAATTTTGTTCTATAATTGGATGGTACTTGTCAATAATAGCTTGTGCAGTAGTGCCTTCCTTTGTTGCTTGAATTGGAATGGCAGTGCCATGCTCGTCGCTGCCGCAAACAAATACCACGTCTCTTTTTTGAGCCTTTAAATAACGTGCATATATGTCGGCAGGTAAATAAGCACCTGCTAGGTGACCAATATGTTTAAGCCCATTAGCATAAGGAAGGGCTGCAGTAATCAAATATCTTTTTGGCGTGTTCATTCCTGCAAAAGTACTTAATATTGTGGTATGATTCAACCTCCAAACCTGAAGCCCGGAGACACTATTGGAATAGTTTGCCCCGCCGGCGCAATTGATATAAATATTGTCCAAAATTGCATGGAAACACTCCAGCAATGGGGGTACAAAGTGCTTTTAGGAGCTACGGTTGAAGCAAAACATTATTCCTTTGCGGGAACGGATAGCGAAAGGGCGGCAGACTTGCAAAAAATGCTCAACGACCCTTCCATAAATGCCATTTTATGTGGCAGGGGTGGATATGGGGTAAGTAGAATTATAAATGAAATGGACTTTACCTTATTCAATAAGCATCCTAAATGGGTAGTAGGCTTTAGTGATATAACCGTATTACATGCAGCGATTCAAAAGCAAAATTGTATGAGTATTCATGGCCCTATGGCTGCTGCATTTGGCAAAGGAGTGGAAGGGGAGATTTTTACTGATTCCTTAAAAGCCTTACTCGAAGGTCGAACTATGGAATTAGCAGCTAAGCCAAACGCGTTAAATAAGGCGGGGAAAGTAGTGGGCCATTTAGTAGGAGGGAACCTTTGTTTAGTGGCCCATTTAGTGGGGTCAAAATATGCGTTTGATACCAAAGGGAAAATATTGTTCCTAGAAGATGTTGGCGAACACCATTATAATTTAGATAGGTTAATGATACAAATTAAAAACGCAGGCTTGTTGGATGACCTAGCTGGACTAGTTATTGGAGGTTTTACTGATATGAAGGACAAGCCAACCGATTTTGGAGCAACTGCATTTGAAATTATAGCTTCACACACAGCAACATATACTTACCCTATTTGTTTTAATTTTCCCATAAGCCATGATTTAAATAATTTTGCTGTAAAAGAGGGGGGTAGGTATGAATTGGAAATCAATAAGGACTTGGTTTGTTTAAAAGAAGTTTAAACAACCGTTAATGTTAAGCCCGACTGATTTTTAACCTAATAATTTGTATTAAATTTGAACATAAAACCGAATCATATGCAAAAGTCTTTTTTTAGTACCCTGATGGCATTATTACTTAGCATGCAGTTTTCTATGGCTCAATCCTATGTGGTTTCTGGAATCGAGAAAACCGACAAAGAGGGTATGCAGTATGAAGTTTTAGGAAAAATTGCCAACCACTATTGGGTTTTTAAAAAGAATGGCGCCAACGCCACTATAGCACAGTATAATGATCAAATGCAATTGGTAAAGCAAAACGACCTTTCTTTTTTACCTGCCTCAATGAGTAGTATTGAATTTGTGGCTTATCCAAAAAAAGTAATTGCTTTGTTTCAATATCAAATCAACTCAACTGTTTACGCAGCATTCGCCGAATTGAATAGTGAAGGTCAACTAGTAGGTGAGCCAAGAATAATTGACACCGTTGAAAAAATTCGTCCTGGCAGTGCCGCAAAAGTTTTTAATTTACTAATAAGCGAAGACCATCAAAAAATTTCTTTATTTACTGTAAATACAACGCAAGCGTCAGCTATTAAGGTAAAAGTGATTTCGCTAAATTCGAACTTTGAAAATATTAATGAGGCGTCAATTAGTATTAACTCGAATAATAAAAAAAGCAGCTTATCTGATTTTGCACTGGACAATAATGGGGACTTACTTTGTTTAAGAAACACAAAACAAGAAGGATCGGCGCCAGCTGTGAGTTTGTTGTACTTGTCAGCAAATGGAGCTGAGGTGATAGAATCCCAAATTATAAATAACACTTTATTATTAGACGACATAAGGTTAAAAATTGACAACAAGTTGGGACACGTTATTCTTAATTCCTTTTATGCTACCTCTAAAAAAGGCAATGTAGAAGGCCTGTATTCTTATGTCTGGGACTTGGGCACAAAAATGGAATTGGCAACTACGGCTAACCGTTTTACGGACGCAATAAAAGCTGCAGTATCTAGCAAAAGAAATTTAAAAGATGCTTTTGATGAATTTTACTTTGATAAAATTATTACCCAATCAGATGGTAGTTTTGTAGTGGTTGCAGAAGCTGCTTCTTCTTATTCAAACAGAACCCCTTTTTCAAGATGGGATTATTTTTGGGGAGGGCCTTTTTATAATCCTTTTATGTTTAATTATTGGAATAGGCCTTTTGGCTTTTACCCTTGGACTAGATTTGGTTTTGGATTTGGCATGAGTCCTTGGTCATTTGGTTGGGGTGCTTGGATGAATCCATTTGCTTCATTTGGCTACCCTTCTATAACTTACAAAGCGAATAAAGTAGCGCTAATAGCTATGGATGTGAAAGGCAATGTTACTGGTATAAAAACAATTGATAAAGTGCAGTCCGATGAAAATGTAGACGAGTTTATTGGATATGGCACCATTGATAATACTAATGGAACTAGTTTTGTTTATTATAAAAAACAATCGGGTATCCGTCAATTGGTATTGAATACTTTAACAAAAGAAGGAACCTTGGCTAAAGGAAGTTCTATTATTTTACAGGAAAAGAGATATGAATGGATGCCTCGTATGCTAAAGCAAGTTGGAGAAAATGAAGCCATATTGCCTTACCAATACAAAGACAAAATTGGCTTTGCAAAAATTAAAATAAATAATTAAGCGTGGTTTTTTTATTCAGAGACAGGTCGGACATTAATTTGTTTTTTTTAGTCCTATTAAGTGTTTTATTACATTTTCATTTTTGGATGGAGCCTCCAATGGTGGTTGCTAACGCATCTGATGGACTATTGGCACAATTTATATTGAATTACATAAAACCACTGTCGCCAATAGCGTTGGTTACTATTTTTCATTTTATTATTTTGAGCCAAGCCATTCAACTTAATTTATTATTAAGCAAGTTGAAAATGTTTCAACAAACAAGTTATTTACCAGCCTTCTCTTATATAGTATTAACTGCTTTATTCCCTTATTGGGATGTGATTAGCACAGGTTTAATTGCCAATAGTTTATCCCTTTGGATTTTAGTTAAACTATTACGTTTGTACGATCAATCACAGCCCAAAACCTTGGAGTTTAATATTGGACTTATTGTAGGTGTATCAATTTTATTATATGAACCAATTGCCATTCTAATCCCTGTAGTTTTATTTGCTTTAACAATTATACGACCGTTTAGGATCACGGAATGGCTGGTTTTAATAATGGGTATTACTTTGCCTTTTT
>CAJATB010000271.1 GCA_903944755.1 uncultured Bacteroidota bacterium | reverse complement strand
TAGATAGTTTATTTCAAGGCGACAAAGCTGAATTAGCTAAACAACGCGCATTGAGTATTTCAATAGTGCTTCAATTAAAAATTGCCCAGACACCTAAGCCTGAGCAATTATTATAATTTATATTTAGCAACTAATTTTTTGGAGGTAGTAAAACTGCATCTATTACGTGTACAATTCCATTAGCTGCAGGAACTGATGCCACAATTTTAGCATTCCCATTTACATAGAACACACCGTCTTTTTTTGTTATCTTAACATTACCGCCATTTACCTGTCCAATGCTTTGTCCGTCTTGCATTAGATCGGTTTTATACACTCCTACAGAAACATGGTATTGTAAAATATCAACTAAACTTTCTTTGCTCTCTGGCTTTAACAAACTTTCTACGGTTCCTGCGGGTAGTTTATTAAATGCTTCATTAGTTGGTGCAAAAACAGTGAACGGGCCAGCATTACTTAATGCATCTACTAGCTCGCCAGCTTGTACAGCGGTCACTAAAGTTGTATGATCTTTACTACTTACTGCAACTTGCACTACATTCTTTTGTGATGCATCGTCTTCAACACCTGATTGTCCAACAGAAGGCTCGGTAACGGTAGCTGTTTGGTTGTCTGCTGTATTCGCTTCACTATTTCCACAAGAGAACATTGAAATTGAAACGACCAAGACTATTAATAAACTAATTCTTTTCATAATAAAATGGTTTTATGATTGATAATTTAGCATAAATATATAAATGTGTTTTACATATATTTATGCGTTCAATCATATCCCACTTATGTTTCTTGTCAACTTTATTCCTTAAAAGGTTTCTTCTTAATCATGCCCCCTTTTGTTTCTTTAACAGAGGTCATCACCACAAATGCAGTATCGGTAATTTTTGATATTTCCGCATTCAATTTATTAATCTCGAGCCTAGTAATTACGGTATAAATAATATCTACTTCTTTTGCTTCGCCTCTTTTACCATATCCCTTCTTCCCACTATACACCGTAACCCCTCTTCCCATTATTTCAATAATCATTTTTCTAATTTCCTGACAATGAGAAGAAACTATTGTAACGCCAATATATTCATCAATACCTTCAACAATGAAATCTAAGGTTTTGGAGGCAGCCAAATAGGTAATCATTGAATACATTGCTATTTCAATGGATAAAAAATAAGCCGCAGAGCAAAACACTAATCCATTAATCACCACCACAATATCTCCAATGGTTAGCCCGCCCTTTTTACTTAAATAAATGGCCAATACTTCTGTTCCATCAATAACAGCACCGCCCCTTACTGCTAAACCAATACCTGCCCCTAAAAAAACACCTCCAAAAACTGCAATCAATAAATTATCATTAGTTACTACAGGGAATTGAATGGTTGCAAGGCAAATTGCTAAGGTGGTGATTGCGATAGCGGTTTTGATAGCAAATTGTTTACCAAGTGTAACGTATCCTAAAATAATAAATGGAATATTAATACAAAGAATTAATAGGTAAACCGGTACATTGGTTAAAGTTGCAATGAGCAGAGAAATGCCTGTTGCGCCTCCATCAATAAAGTGGTTAGGTATTAAAAATCCCTTTAGTCCAAAAGCGGCACTAATAATACCAAAGCCTATTAAAAAGGAATCCTTTGCCAAACCTTTGAAACCTATTAAATTCGTTCTGTAATGTTTCGCCCTTCTATAACTAGAAATTTCACTACCGGTTATAATACCTAAGCCTTGTAGAATTGCTTTTAAAATTGGTTTATGGATACTAGGTTTCAATATAGATAAATGTGATTTAATGATGCCTTAATTTCCGTTTGCATTCTTACCCAAATTTAAGAATTTTAATGCTTAGTGGTCAGCTATTTGTTGAATTGTTTTATCCAATTGCAAACAAATAATTATTTCTTGAATTATTTAACTATTTTCATCCCCAATAAATAAATATATGTCAACAAAAATTACCATAAACAACAACGGTTCCCTAAAAGTAGAAGGCGCTGTAACAATCGTAGACAGAGAAGGCAACGCTTACGACTTAGGTGGGCGTGAAGTAATTGGCTTATGTCGTTGTGGCTTGAGCAAGAATAAGCCTTTTTGCGATGGTGCACACAATGGTCAATTCGAACATGAGGCTAAAGCTTTTGCTTTACCTCCAAAAAAGACTTTGTAGGTTTTATGCAGCAGTTGCTTGATTTAGTTAACCAATTGGCTTTGCAGATACCTAATGCAACAAAACAGCAAACCTCCGTATCGGAGGGGGCTGTTGGTTGGCATATTGAGCATAGTTTATTGGTGATCACTCAAATAATTGAAGGGGTGAAGCGTTCCGACGCTTCCAAATACAAGTGGAGTTTTAATTTTAGTCGGTTAATTATACTTGGGTTAAACAAAATTCCGAGGGGCAAAGCCAAAGCACCTGATTCAGTGTTACCAAAGGATAATTTGAACGAAGCATTACTTTTGGAAAGTATTGCTAATACAAAACTTGCTTTAGAAGAATTGGCAACTTGTAAAAAAAATAATTATTTCATTCATCCCTATTTTGGCCAATTAAACCTACCAGCAACCATTCGATTTTTTGAAGTGCATACCTACCACCATTTGAAAATCATTCGTGATATTTTAAAGTGTAGCTAGCTTTTTATTTCAAAAGCAGCAGCTTGTTGTAACTTTGCCTACTTCGTAAATGTTACTATTATGATACAACAAAGCACCCTTCAATTTTTAAAAGCATTAGCCAAGCACAATAACAGGGATTGGTTTTTAGCGAATAAGGCTAAATACGACCTTGCGAAAGCCGATTATTTGTTATTTGTTGAAGCCGTATTGAACGGAATTCAAAAAACCGATAATACTTTAGCCGAACTTGCTCCAAAACAGTGTGTTTTTAGGATTAATAGGGATGTGCGTTTTAGTAAAAACAAGGATCCTTATAAAACTAATTTTGGTGCCAGCTTTAGTAAAGGAGGTAAAAAAATACAATGCGCTGGGTACTATTTTCATTTAGAACCAGGTGCTTCTTTTATTGGCGGAGGCTTATGGATGCCAATGGCGCCTGAATTAAAAAAGGTGAGACAAGAAATAGATTATTGTTTCAAAGAATTCTCGAGTGTAATAAAGCAGAAAAAATTTCAAACAAATTTCAACGAACTAGATAGTTCAAATAAATTAGTTAGGCCCCCAAAGGACTATGAAATTGACAACCCTGGCATTGAGTACTTAAAACTTAAAAGTTTTATTGTTTCAATGCCCATTACTGATGCCGAGTTGTTAGATAAGGATTTAGTAAAAAAAACAATTTCTGCTTTTCAAACAATGACGCCCTTTATTTCTTTTTTGAATAGGGCAATTGATATTTAAGGAAACTATTTTACCAAAAACGGGTTTGACCATTTAGGATCGGTGTTTATGGCTATGCCACTGAATGCTTTTGTGCATGCAACTACTGCATTGATTTCAGTTTGCGTAAGTATCAACTTGTTTCCAATATTACCTGTCCTTAACCTTGCATCCAAACTATTGTTACCAACTATATTGAGAATACTACTTCATGTGACTGTTGTCACAATTAATTTCTTAATATAAGTAGACATTTGTAGTCTAATACCTCAAAATGAAATATATCATAGTTGGCGCAGTTGCTGGTGGTGCTAGCACTGCAGCAAGATTAAGAAGGCTTGATGAACATGCCGAAATAATAATTTTTGAAAAAGGAGCCTATATCTCTTATGCTAATTGTGGCCTGCCTTATTATATTGGAAATGTTATTAGCGATAGAAACAAGTTATTCGTGCAAACTGCCGCGTCTTTTAATGAACGTTTTAATATTGATGTGCGCGTGTTAACGGAAGTATTAGAAGTAAACCCGGAAAAGAAAACAATAAAGGCAAAGAATTTAACTACAGGAGAGGAGTACGAAAAAAGTTATGATAAGCTTGTATTGTCCCCAGGTGCAGAACCAATTCGCCCACCATTACCCGGCATTACAAACGAAGGTATTTTTACATTAAGAAACGTGAACGACACGGATTATATAAAATCGTATGTGTCACAAAAGACAGTAAAAAAAGCGGTTGTCATAGGTGCTGGTTTTATTGGTTTAGAAATGGCAGAAAATTTACATGATTTAGGGTTGGATGTGACAGTGATTGAAATGGGCAACCAAATTTTAGCACCGGTTGATTACCCAATTGCATCCATTGTGCAACAACATATACGCACCAAGGGGGTGCATTTACTTTTAAGTAATGCAGTTACTGGTTTTGATAAAATAGATGGGCAATTAAAAGTGAATTTTAAAAAAGGGGCATCCTTAGATGCTGATGTGGTTATTTTATCAATAGGTGTTAAGCCTGATACAAGGCTTGCTGTAGCGGCGGGCCTGAAAATTGGAGAAGCGCGCGGTATTTGGGTCAACGAGTTTTTACAAACTTCAAACCCGGATATTTATGCAGTAGGCGATGCGATTGAATTTAAAAATCCTATTACACAACAACCTTTAATTACTTATTTAGCAG
>CAJATB010000270.1 GCA_903944755.1 uncultured Bacteroidota bacterium | reverse complement strand
TCTTTGCTGGCTGATTGTATACTTTAATCATTTATAAAATCATTTTTTCAATAGGTACAACTAATATTCCTTCTGCACCTGCTGCTTTTAATTGTTCGATAATTTCCCAAAAATCACTTTCTGCAATAACACTGTGAACACTACTCCAGCCTGGTGTTGCTAAGGCCACTACCGTAGGACTTCTCATACCTGGTAATAAAGAAATAATTTTATCTAAATGTTCATTCGGCGCATTTAATAAAACATACTTATTCTTTTTGGCTTTTTTTACTGATTCGATTCTAAATAACAAGCGATCCAAAATAGCTTGCGCTTCCGGAGAGAATTTTTTGTGTTTAATTAACACCGCTTGCGAATTTAAAATTACCTCGGCTTCCTTTAAGCCATTCATAAATAGAGTGGACCCGCTACTAACCAAGTCGCATACTACATCTGCTAAGCCTATGCCAGGAGCTATTTCAACACTTCCACTTATTTCGTGAATTTCCGCTTTAATATTATGCTTATTCAGGTATTGTTGAACCAACACCGGGTAGCTTGTGGCAATTTTTTTACCTGTTAAAAATTCAGGTCCCGTAAAGGTATCCCCCTTACGAATTGCAAAACTTAAACGGCATTTTCCAAAACCTAATGCGTAAACAACATCTACACTTTTTGCCTTTTCATACACTTCATTTTCGCCAACAAAACCAATATCAGCAACTCCATTTTCTACATATTGTGGAATATCGTCGTCGCGAAGAAAAAACAATTCAATGGGAAAGTTTGTTGCCTCTGCCTTAAGCTTATTCACTCCATTATTAATATCAATGCCGCATTCTTTTAACAAACGCATTGAATCCTCATTTAGTCTTCCTGATTTTTGAATCGCTAATCTTAAACGCATAGTTGATAGTTGAAATTAAAAGGGCTTACTAATTAGTAAGCCCTTTGGTTGAATATAGTAATACATACCTACACCTCCATAGCTTACCCCTTAGGTAACATATGATGATGATGGATATGAATGTTTATTGTCATGGTGCGAATTTACAACCCTTTTGTAAAATACCCAATAAAAAAGCCCTTTTTTGCCTAATTTCAGTGAACAATCGTACAAATGAATACTAACTTTTCTAAAATTACCCTTTTGGCTTGTTTTATGGCTTTAAACTTGTCCTTATTTAGCCAGTCTGCAAATTTAATTATTGGCACTTACACTAATAAAGGAAGTAAGGGAATATATGTTTTCAAATTTGATACAGCTACCGGAAAAGCAACTGAATTAAGCCACACCGACAGTGCAATAAATCCCTCATTCTTAACCATTTCGAAAGACAAACAATTCGTTTATGCTGTCAATGAATCAAACGAAGGACAGGTAAGTACCTATGCATTAAAGGGTGATAAATTAATACTGTTACAACAAAAATCAACCAAGGGAGCGAACCCTTGTCATGTCACTCTAAGTCCAGACCAACGTAGTTTATTTGTTGCAAACTATAGCGAAGGTAGCTTGACTAGTTTTCATAGGTCTGCTGATGGGTTACTATCTAATGCAAGGCAAATTATTAAACATAAAGGAAGTAGCGTAAATACAACCAGGCAAGAAAAGGCACACATGCATGGCAGTTTTATTTCCCCTGATGGAAATTATTTATTAGCCACCGATTTGGGTATGGATGAAACCACTATTTATCCCTATAATAAAAACAGTACTCCTTTGTTAGATGAATTCAAAGCTAAAGTGATTAAATCCTTTCCAGGAAGCGGTCCAAGGCATTTAGCCTTTTCTAATAATGGACGTTTCATTTATATTCTAGAAGAATTATCGGGCAGTATTAGTGTCTATAATTTTAGTAAAGGGCAAGCAACTTTTTTGCAACAAGTATTAATGCATCCCGCTGATTTTAAAGAAAATTTCGGAAGTGCGGATATTCATTTGTCGCCTGATGGTTTATTTTTATATGCCTCAAATAGAGGTAGTGAGCATAATATTGTCAAATTCCCAGTATTAGCAAACGGTAAATTAGCCGATAAGCTACCCAAGTATTATTCGACAAAAGGAACCGGCCCTCGTAACTTCACCCTAAGTGCCGATGGAAATTGGTTATTAGTAGCCAATCAAAATTCCGATAACATTACTATTTTAAGAAGGAATAAAATTACTGGTGACTTAATTGCAACAGGCAACAGTATTAAGGTTTCCATGCCCGTTTGCTTAGTGTTGTTTTAATGCACTTTAAACCAATCAGGATCAGGCCCTCCTTCTCCGTTATAATTAATTAGCAATTCCTCCCCTTGTGCTATTGCTTGAAGGGTAATAAAAGAAATGGTGAGGTAGTCAAAGTCCATTTCATATTTGCAGTTAGCCAGCTTGGCGTG
>CAJATB010000269.1 GCA_903944755.1 uncultured Bacteroidota bacterium | reverse complement strand
AGCAGCAAACTTACAGCATGAAATTTCCTTTATCACTTTATCGGAACATGGGGTATATTTCGCAAGTAAAAATACGCAACAATTAATACCCACACATATACGTAGTATTGCCGATGTAAGTGGTGCTGGGGATACCGTAATAGCAGTTGCTTCTTTAGCTTATGCAAGTACAAAGGATATGTTACTTGCGGCAGAAATGGCAAATATAGCAGGAGGGTTGGTTTGCGAATTAGTGGGAACAGCACCTATTAATTTAGATGCTTTAAAAGCAGAAGTGAAAAAGTTGTTAGTGAAGTAGTTGTAAAATTATAAGTAAGGTTATTGTAAAGTTCTTAGTGAAGTAGTTGTAAAAGTATAAGTAAGGTTATTGTAAAGTTGTTAGTGAAGTAGTTGTAAAATTATAAGTATGTATTCAAAAAAAATAGCTATAATAGTTGCTGGTGGTACTGGACAAAGAATGGGTTCGGTAGTGCCTAAACAATTTATAGAAGTAGAAGGGAAGCCAATTTTACTACATACTATTGACCAATTTGTTGCAGCATTTGCTGACATAGAATTTGTAATTGTTTTACCCGAAGGTTATATAGAAGAAGGAAATGAATTATTGAATAATAGCAATATAAGCAACAAAGTAGCATTTGTTGCGGGAGGGGATACTCGTTTTCAATCGGTAAAAAACGGCCTAACCCAAGTGAATGAAAAGGCAATTGTTTTTGTGCATGATGCTGTAAGGTGTTTATTGACCCCCGCACTTATACAAAGGTGTTATCAGCAAGCGGTGGAGAAAGGGTCTGCAATTCCTGCTGTGAGTGCGACGGACACCGTCAGGTTATTAGAAGGTAACACCCACAAAGTTATTGATAGAGAAAATGTAATGCAAATTCAAACCCCTCAAACTTTTCAGTCTGAATTATTAATTACCTCTTTCCAGCAAAACTACCAGCCGTCTTTCACTGACGAAGCAAATGTAGTAGAAGCGAGTGGTACTCCTGTATTTTTAGTGGATGGAGAATTCGAAAATATTAAAATTACTAGGCCATTAGATTTAGCCATCGCAACCTATATTTTAGCAAAGCGGTTTTCTTAGTATTCTATTTATCGCTAGTATTTATTACTAGTTTTCTAAATGGTCAAGTTCAACGTCTTCATTTTTCTTAATGGAAGTGTCTTTAAATTCAGCTGGCTGAGGTAAAACCGCATTCGACTTACTAATTTTCTCTAAAATTTGATGTGCTACTTCCATTGCCAAATAACCATCTATTTCACTCACAACGGTAGGTTGGTCATTTATAATTGCATCCACGAAGCTTTTTAACTCAGCTAAAATGGCATTGCTGTCCTCTATCACTGGCGTTGAAATTGAAATAGTCTTAGTGCCTTGGTGTGTTTCTATTTCAAAAGAAAATGCATCTGCTTCTTCTGGCTGTTTAAGTTTAATCACTTCTGTGGTCTTTTCTAAAAAATCAATACCAATATAAGCGTCCTTTTGGAACAATCGAATCTTACGCATTTTCTTCATGCTAATTCTACTACTTGTCAGGTTCGCCACACAACCATTATTAAATTCTATACGAACGTTGGCAATATCTGGTGTGTCAGTTAGTACGGCAACGCCACTAGCATAAATATTCTTTACATCACTTTTTACGATACTTAAAATAATATCAATATCGTGAATCATTAAATCTAAAATAACACTCACTTCAGTTCCTCTAGGATTAAATTGTGCTAAGCGGTGTACTTCAATAAATAATGGATTTAGGGAAACGTCTTTTAAAGCTAAAAAAGCTGGATTAAAACGTTCTACATGTCCAACTTGCAATTTAACATTTGCTTCTTTAACCATATTCATAATAGCCTTGCCTTCTTCAATGGTATTGGCCATAGGTTTTTCTACAAAAACATGTTTGCCCGTTTTAATAGCCATTTCGCAAACTGGAAAGTGTAAATGGGTAGGAGTTACTACATCAATTATATCACAAGCTGCTATAAGCGCTTCTTCGTCCATGTATCTGGTTAAACCATATTTGGCTTCAACTTCCTTTGCATTATCATTACTAGGATCAAAAAATCCTATAATTTTCACTTCGGGTATAAGTAACCAGTTATTGATATGGTATTTACCTAAGTGACCTACTCCAAACACACCAACTTTTAGCATAGTTCCAATTTTATTGGACAAAGTTACAGTTAAAGTCAATGAAAAAAGGGTACGTTGAAGCGTTGTGGAAAATTGAGCTTATGTTGTTGATAGGCTTGTATTTACTACCTTTACCTAACCAGTAACATGTCAAGCAATTTACTATGCATCCAAACATCGAGCAATTATATACCATTGCCAATAAGCCAACACGTAGAATACTAGGTTTAATGAGTGGTACATCGCTGGATGGGCTAGACATTGCATTGTGCGAAGTGAAAGATAGTGGAGCTAAAACAGCTTTAAAGCTGCTTGAATTTACAACAGTACCTTATACAGCCGATTTTAAAGAAAAAGTGTTTCCTATATTTTCAAAGCAATTAGTTTCATTAGAACAATTGTGTTTATTAAATCCATGGATTGCGTTACAACATGCAGCAATGATTAAGGCGGCTTTAATGTGTTGGGATGTGAAAGCGAATAGTATTGATTTAATTGCAAGTCATGGCCAAACTATTTATCATGCACCAAAGTCATTGCACCCTAACGATGAATTTGGCCCTGCAACTTTACAAATTGGGGATGGAGACAGTTTAGCAGTAGCAACTGGTATTATTACCATTAGCGATTTCAGGCAAAAGCATATAGCAGCAGGAGGGGATGGCGCACCACTAGCGGTTTATGGGGATTATTTACTTTGTGCGAATGCCCTAGAAAACAGAGTACTATTGAATATTGGAGGTATAGCTAATTTTACTTATGTTGAAGCGGGTTCGTCGCTTTCGCAAATTATAGCATCAGACACGGGGCCTGGTAATACTTTAATGGATGCTTATGTGCGTAAACATTTTAACGATATGCTTTACGACAAGGATGGTATTATTGCAAGTAAGGGGACAATAAACCTAGATTTATTAAATGCTTTAAAGTCGGATTCTTTTTTTGAAATGGATTTGCCAAAATCAATAGGTCCTGAATTATTTAATTTAGCCTATTTAAATACAGCACAAATACAATCCAATACCGAAAGTATTAGCAAAGAAGATGTGTTAGCAACTTTAAATAGGTTCACTGCTGAAACAATTGCAGATGGTATAAATAAATGTATTCCACCAGGCACGCAGTTTATTGTATACAAAAGTGGAGGAGGAGCACACAACGCAGTTTTGGTAAAACATTTAGTAGCATTATTGCCCAATGCAAAACTAGCTTCTACTATGAAAATAGGGATACAGCCCGATGCAAAAGAAGCAATATTATTTGCACTATTAGCCAATGAATGTGTTGCTGGAACACCATTATATGCGGGGGAAAAAGCAACAAAGGTTCCTATAACTATGGGAAAAATAAGTTTCCCTAATTAGTTTTTTTCAAGTTTATTTAGCAGCTTCAATGGCACTTTTAACGGAACCGTGTTTACCTAATAATGCAGCGGCTTGGGTACTATCAATTGACTTTAATTCATCCATTATCATTTGTACGCCTCGGTCAAATAATTTTTGATTGGTTAGCTGCATATTCACCATTTTGTTCCCTTTTATTCTTCCTAATTTAACCATCACCGAAGTAGAAAGCATATTTAATACTAATTTTTGTGCAGTGCCACTTTTCATGCGGGTACTTCCTGTAATAAATTCAGGGCCAACAACTACTTCAATAGGGAAATTAGCGTGCGCTGATATAGGTGCATTTTCATTACAACAAATACTTCCTGTAAGAATATTTTTTTCTTGACAAGCTTTCAAGCCTCCAATAACATAAGGCGTTGTACCACTTGCAGCAATACCTACAACAACGTCTAATGAATTTATTTTATAATCTTGTAAATCTATCCAAGCTTGGTTTATATCGTCTTCTGCATTTTCTACAGCATGAAACATGGCTTGCGGACCGCCTGCAATAATACCCACTACTAAGTCGTCAGGTACGCCATAAGTAGGAGGGCATTCACTTGCGTCAACCATGCCAAGCCTTCCACTAGTTCCTGCACCAATATAAAATAAGCGACCACCTGCTTGTAATTTCTCAGCTGCAGCGTCAACTAATAATGTAATGAAAGGAATCACTTTTTCAACAGCCAATGCTACTTTTTTATCCTCGCTATTAATATTAGACAAAAGTTCGGCAGTAGACATTTTTTCAATGTCATTATGTAGGGAACTGGATTCTGTAATTCTTATAAATTCTTTAGGCATTAGTGGCATTTCAACAAAGGTACTTAATTCAATTTATTTCTTATAAACAGTCCCCGCTTTCATAACAAACTGTACATTTTCTAAACTAGTCACATCGTCTAAGGGGTTAATTAAAACCGCTATGATATCAGCTTTTTTTCCAGCAGTAATAGAGCCTGCATTTTTAGAAATGCCTAACAAGTCAGCAGCATGCACCGTTGCAGATTGTATAGCAGTCATAGGCGTCATGCCATAACGGGTCATCCATTTAAATTGTTTACCATTCCAGCCATGTGGGTAAACACCTGCATCTGTTCCATAAGCAATTTTTACACCAGCTTCTACTGCTTTTTGAAAATTCTCACGCTGTAATCGACCTACTAATCTTTCTTT
>CAJATB010000268.1 GCA_903944755.1 uncultured Bacteroidota bacterium | reverse complement strand
TGTGTGTTTATTTCGTTTACTGTTTTAGCTAATATTTCATGGTCATTTTCCCATGTACTTCCAGCAATAATATTTTTAAAATTATTTATTCTTTTTATCCATTCAAAATGTTTAATTCCTTTTGAAGTGTTTACAACTCGGTCAAATCGGGTGTCGCCCGTTATGCTTATATCAGTTTCTTTTAATAAGGGAGTTATTAACTTATAAGAGGCAGGGTCTTGTACTAAAATACAAGTAAAAAGAGAAAGTATTTTTTTGAAAAATAGTCCATAGGGCTTAAAGAAAATTTGGTCTTCCCTAAAAATTGCAGACGCTAGTATAGTTGGTATACGCTTCTTTCTTGCTTCAGTTAAATAGTAATACCAAAACTCATATTTAATAAACACAATTAATTTAGGTTGTAAAATTGCCACGAACTTAGCTGCATTCTTAGGGCCATCAAAGGGTAGGTAAGTAACAACATCTACTGTAGGATCGTTTTTTCGGTGTAAGTATCCTGAGGGGGAAAAGAAAGTAAGCCAAATTTGATAATTTGGATAAGTTGTTTTTAAGCTTTCAATAATAGGAAGGCCTTGTTCAAATTCTCCATAAGAGGCACAATGCACCCAAATAATTGGTTTAGTGATGTCCTTTTTTGAATTGTCTATTTCATCCCAAACCTGTTTTTGGCCAAGGCTCCACCATTTCGCCTTCTCATTAAATGGACTAATGATTTTAGCGAGTATAGGGTATATCCACAAAAACAGTTTATAAAGGAACATATTAGGCTATTCTATGAGGCAAAAATCAATAAAAATAGCCATTTTAGTGTAATTTTGCTAAAATTTATAGGATGAGAAAAATTCAAATGGTAGATACTAAAAATCAGTATTTAGCCATAAAAGACCAAGTGGATGCTTCCATACAAGAAGTACTTGAATCTGCTGCCTACATTAATGGGAAGGCGGTAAAGGATTTTGGTCAGCATTTAGCTACGTATTTAAAAGCTGAATATGTAATCCCATGTGCAAATGGGACCGATGCTTTACAAATTGCAATGATGGCATTAGGGCTTCAGCCAGGGGATGAAGTAATCACGCCTTCTTTCACTTATATAGCTACCACCGAAGTGGTTGCATTACTAGGATTAACGCCGGTATTTGTGGATGTTGATCCTATCACTTATTGCATGGATATAGAAAGTCTTAAACTTGCAATAACACCAAAAACAAAAGCCATTGTACCAGTCCATTTATATGGGCATGCGGCACCCATGGAGGAAATAATGGAAATTGCAAAAGCAAATAATTTATTTGTAATTGAGGACAATGCGCAGGCTATTGGATGTGATTATACTTTTTCAAATGGGGTAACTAAAAAAACAGGAACCATTGGTCATATAGGAGCAACTTCGTTTTACCCTAGTAAAAACTTAGGCGCTTTTGGTGACGGCGGAGCTTTGTTTACAAATGACAAAGTATTGGCAGACAAAATGGCTATGATTGCAAATCATGGCCAATCAGAAAGGTACTACCATGATGTAGTGGGTTGTAATTCAAGGCTGGATTCTATACAAGCAGCAATTTTGGATATTAAACTTCAACAGTTAGATAAATACAATCAAGCAAGGCAAGCTGTTGCAAAATATTACAATGAGGCATTTGCATCTATTCCTCAAATTGTTACACCTGCAATTGCAAAATATAGCACGCATGTATTTCATCAATATACAATGCAACTGAATGGAGTAGACAGGGATAAATTCATTGCACACTTATTGGCAAAAGAAATTCCTTGTATGATATATTATCCGGTACCAGGGCATTTGCAAAAAATGTTTGGAGAAGGGAAATATACAAATTTGAATTTGCCAGTAACCAATTCCTTAACTGCTGTAGTTTGTTCCTTACCTATTCATACCGAAATGGATAATGAACAATTAAATTACATTACAGCAGGGGTAAAATCTTTTTTTAATTAATTAAATAGTTCGATGAAAATAACAGTCATAGGAACCGGGTATGTAGGATTAGTAACAGGCACCTGTTTTGCAGAGACAGGTAACAAAGTTACTTGTGTGGATATTAATGAAGCAAAAGTGGCTAGTTTGCAAGCGGGACAAATACCTATTTACGAACCAGGCTTAGAAAAGATATTTTTACGAAATATAAAGGAAGGACGTTTGACATTTACGGCCAACTTAGAAGAAGTGATTGACGCAGCAGAGATTATTTTTTTAGCATTACCAACACCTCCTGGTGCAGACGGAAGTGCGGATTTAAAATATGTCTTGGGCGTAGCGGATCAATTAGGAAAATTATTAAAGGACTATAAAGTCATTGTAAATAAAAGCACGGTACCAGTTGGTACAGCCGATAAAGTGACTGCAGCAATTGCGGTAAATTATAAAGGGGCGTTTGATGTGGTAAGCAACCCCGAATTTTTAAGAGAAGGGGTGGCGGTGGATGATTTCATGAAACCAGACCGTGTGGTGGTAGGAACGAGGTCGGAACGCGCAAGGCAAGTAATGAGTGATTTATATGCGCCATTTGTGAGACAAGGTAACCCCGTAATTTTCATGGATGAGCGTAGTTCGGAATTAACAAAGTATGCAGCCAATAGTTTCTTAGCTACAAAAATATCTTTCATGAATGAAATTGCACAATTGTGTGAGCGCATGGGAGCAGATGTGGATATGGTAAGAAGAGGTATAGGAAGTGATGACAGAATTGGGAAACGTTTTTTATTCCCAGGTATTGGCTATGGGGGAAGTTGTTTCCCAAAGGACGTGCAGGCATTAGTGCATTCTTCAAATGAAGTAGACTATATTTTTGAGATATTAAAAGCGGTGGAGAAAGTAAACGAAAATCAAAAGCTACATATTGTAGACAAGATTAAATTGTTTTATGACAATCAATTGCAAGGCAAGCAAATCGCTTTATGGGGTTTAGCGTTTAAGCCAAATACCGACGATATTAGAGAAGCGCCAGCTTTGGCCATTATTGAAGCCTTATTAGCAGCAGGCGCAAGCGTTACTGCATATGATCCCGAAGCCATGCCCAATGTTAAAAATCAAATAGGAGACAATATTAAATACGCGAGTAACCAATATGAAGCTTTGGAAGGTGCGGATGCTTTAGTAATTGCTACCGAGTGGAGTGAATTTAGAACTCCCGATTTTGAACGTATTGCACAAATTTTCCAACACAAAGTTATCTTTGATGGCAGGAATTTATTTGAAGTAGCAAAAATGAGAGAGATGGGATATCATTATGAAAGTATTGGTAGAAGTAAGTAATAGGAAAGAGCATAGTAGCTAATGGAACCTAGCAAAAATAAAGAACCAAAGTAATAGGAAGGATTAACAAAACGAATCAATGAGTCAAAAAACAGTTTTAATAACAGGAGCAGCAGGATTTTTAGGATCGCACTTAAGTGATCGCTTTATAAAAGAAGGCTACCATGTTATTGCGATGGATAATTTAATTACGGGTGACTTAATGAATATTGCGCATTTAATGGATAATGAAAATTTCAAGTTCATTAATCACGATGTGACTAAGTTTATTGATATTGAAGGGCCTGTGGATTTTATCTTGCACTTTGCATCACCAGCAAGTCCGATTGATTATTTAAAAATACCCATACAAACCTTGAAAGTGGGTGCAATGGGTACGCATAATTTACTAGGGCTGGCGAAAGCAAAGGGAGCAAGAATATTGGTAGCAAGTACAAGCGAAGTTTACGGGGATCCATTAGTGCATCCACAAACGGAGGAGTATTGGGGCAATGTAAATCCAGTAGGTCCAAGAGGTGTGTATGACGAAGCAAAGC
>CAJATB010000267.1 GCA_903944755.1 uncultured Bacteroidota bacterium | reverse complement strand
TTACTTTCTCCTAATTCGTCTAATCCATGGTCAATTAATTCTAATTCTAAATCATCCATGTTCAATCCTTCAGGGTTCAATTTAAAAACCCCCATTTTTTTAAACTGAAAACTTACGCTTCCGCTGTTACCTAATGCACCATGGCCTTTGTTAAAATGACTTTTAACATTAGCAACAGTTCTTACGTGATTATCAGTAGCAGTTTCAACTAGCAGCGCAACGCCATGAGGGGCGTATCCTTCGTATAAAATTTCCTCGTAGTTACTAGTGTCCTTTCCCATTGCTCGCTTAATAGCAGCTTCCACACGGTCCTTAGGCATACCAGCACCTCGTGCATTTTGGTAAAGTCTTCTTAATGCGGGGTTGTCGTCTGGATTAGGGCCACTTGCTTTTACAGCAATCACAATTTCTTTACCTATACGGGTAAATTGTTTCGCCATACGATCGAATCTTTTGAACATCGTGGCTTTTCTTACTTCAAATATCCTTCCCATACTTTCATTATTTAAGGTTCGCAAAAGTAGCACAAAAAAAATAGTCCCGAAAATCGGGACTATTTTAATTTTATCACTAAACCGAATTAGTTATTCAATTTACTATGTCTTTTACCATAAAGGAAGTAGACTACTAAGCCTAGGGCCATCCATATAGCCGCCACCTTCAATGTTTGAGCATCTAGTGCGAAAATCATAGCCAAACAAATAATTGCCCCTAAAATTGGCACTAATGGCACCAATGGAGTTTTGAATGGACGTTCCATATCTGGCGACTTGCGGCGTAAAATCCAAATACCTAAACTTACTAGCACAAATGCAAATAAAGTACCAAATGAAGTTAAATCACCGGCAACATTACCAGGTACAAATGCAGCAAAAGCACCTACAAATACAAATAAGATCCAGTTTGACTTATAGGGAGTTCTGTACTTAGGGTGTAAGTCCGAAAATACTTTAGGCAATAAACCATCATTTGCCATAGAGTAAAATACACGAGACTGACCCATTAACATTACCAATATAACCGATGAAAAACCAGCTAAAATTGCAACAGTAACTGCAGTAGCTAACCAGCCATAACCAGTCATATAAGTTGAAATAGCGTATGCAACTGAAGCTTCTCTTCCTTTTAATGGATCAACAAAGTCTTTCCAGTTTGCAACACCTGTTAATACGTGTCCAAATAATATGTATAAAATAGTACAAACTGCTAGAGACCCTAGGATACCAATTGGCATGTCTCTTTTCGGGTTCTTTGCTTCTTGTGCAGCAGTTGAAACAGCATCAAAACCAATAAAGGCAAAGAATACAATTGCAGCGCCACCTAGTACACCACCCCAGCCGTGCTTAAACACACCCGAATAGTCGGCAATTACTTTTCCACCAGCATCAATTACTGGAGCTTGGTCGGCAGGAATTAAATAAGGAGTATGGTTTGCAGGATTAATAAACTGCCATCCTAATACTATAAAAATAATTACAATAGCCACTTTAATAAATACAATCACACCATTTACAATTGCTGATTCTTGTGTTCCTTTAATTAACAATAAAGTCAACAACAATAAAATCACCAACGCAGGGGCATTCATAAATCCAGTATGTGTAACGCCTAATGTATCTGTGAAACTTTCAAAAGGGGAGTGGCTCCACTCATATGGTATTCGCCCCCCGAGCAGTTTGTTTAAGTATTCACTCCAAGCAATTGAAACCGTAGCGGCCCCTAGTGCATATTCCATAATTAAGGCCCATCCAATAATCCAAGCAACTGTTTCGCCCATTGTCACATAAGAATATGCGTAGGCACTTCCTGAAATAGGAATCATGGCTGCAAATTCAGCATAACATAAGCCTGCAAATGCACAACCTATTGCCGCAACAATAAAAGATATGGTTACTGCTGGTCCTGCCGCTTGTCCAGCAGCTGCAGCAGTTCTAACAAATAAGCCAGCACCAATAATAGCGCCTACGCCTAATGCAATTAAGTTGCCGGCACCAAGGGTACGTTTTAGTCCTTTTTCGCCTTCTTCAGCTTGAGCCAACATGGCTGCAAGATCTTTTTTTCTAAATAAGCTCATAGTAATTGGTTTCAATTTGACATGGAAAGTAACATTTTTTTTGCAAACAATTACCGCTTTTTACTAAAAAGACAAACATTTTTGTGGATAATAAAGCCCCATCTCGGCTGCCTAAATGCCGTCAAGGTTAAGCTTATTTTTAAGACTTAAGTCTTATATTGCATCACTAAGTAACTGTATGAAAAAATCAAACAAACTCACCATATATATCATTATTGCAATGATAGCGGGTGCCCTTTTAGGATACTATATTCACGAAAGTCAAGATCAGGCAACTATTGATGGCTTTTCCAAGAATGTCAAATTATTAACAACTATCTTTTTAAGGTTGGTTCAAATGATTATTGCACCACTAGTATTTTCGACATTGGTGGTGGGTATTGCAAAATTAGGGGACTTGAAAACAGTAGGAAGAGTTGGAGGCAAGGCACTTTTATGGTTTGTCACGGCTTCCCTGGTTAGTTTGTTAATTGGATTAGTGCTAGTGAATATTTTCAAGCCAGGAGAAGGTATTCAATTAAGTAATGCCGATATGTCGGGTGCAAAGGACTTAATGGGTAAAACGCAGGTATTTAGTATTTTGAATTTCGTTGAACATGTATTTCCAAAGAGCATGTTTGAAGCCATGGCGAATAATGAAATTTTGCAAATTGTAATATTTAGTATTTTCTTTGGAGTAGCTGCTGCTTCCATTGGTGATTATGCTAAAGGCTTTATTAAAGCATTAGAAACCGTGTCGCATATTATTTTAAAAATGGTAGGCTATGTAATGAACTTTGCGCCATTGGGTGTTTTTGGTGCCATTGCCGCAGTGATCGCAACTAAAGGGTTAGCCATTTTTATATTTTATGGCAAATATTTATTGTATTTCTTATTTGGTATTGCAGCGTTATGGATTGTTTTATTAGGCGTTGGATTTATTATTTTAAGAAAAAGAGTACCAAGCTTATTAAAGCATATTACAACCCCCTTGGTAATTGCATTTAGTACTACAAGTAGTGAAGCAGTTTTTCCTAAGCTTACCGAAGAATTAGAACGTTTTGGTTGTAAGGATAAAATTGTATCCTTTATATTACCATTAGGCTATTCCTTTAATTTAGATGGCAGTATGATGTATATGACATTTGCTAGTATGGCAATTGCACAAGCTTATGGGATACATTTAGACATTGGTACCCAATTAACGATGTTAATGGTATTAATGTTAACTAGTAAAGGAATTGCTGGAGTTCCAAGGGCTTCGCTAGTAGTTGTTACAGCTACTTGTGCGATGTTTAATATTCCTCCAGAAGGGATCGCTCTAATTTTGCCTATTGATCATTTTTGCGATATGTTCCGTTCAGCCACCAACGTTTTGGGAAACAGTTTAGCGACAACTGTTGTGAGTAAATGGGAGGGTGCATTAGAAGAGCCTCATCAAATATAATTTTCATTTATTTAGCTATGGTTACTTTATTAGAAGCGTTTCATTGGAGCCAATTACTACAGCCGCAATTTTATATTGAACATGGCGGGCTTTGGCTTATTATGTTTGTAGTATTTGCAGAAACAGGATTATTCGCTGGTTTCTTTTTGCCAGGCGATAGTTTATTATTTGTGGCAGGTATTTATTGTGCGCCACTTGCTGCCGAAATTTATCCATCTAGTAACGAGTGGGTAAACCTGCTCATATTATTTATATTTATTTCAAGTGCGGGTATATTGGGTAATTTTATTGGGTACACTTTTGGAAACAAGGTAGGCCCTACTATGTACGATTGGAAGGAAAACATTTTCTTTAAGAAGAAATATTTATTACAAGCCGAAGAATTTTATGATAAGCATGGTGCAGGCGCAATAATCATTGCTCGATTTATTCCTATTGTAAGAACTTTTGCCCCAATTGTTGCAGGCATTGTACAAATGGATAAGCGAAAATTCATGCTGTTTAATATTATTGGTTGCTTGGCTTGGGTTGGAAGCATGTTATGCTCGGGTTATTTTTTACAGTCTTGGATTTTGGCTCGTTTTAATTTCGATTTAAAGAATCATTTAGAAGTGATTGTGTTGGGCATTGTATTAATTACAACTGCACCAGTTATCATTAAAGTCATCACTCATAAAGTTAAAAAATAAATTTGCGTATGAAAAGCGATAAGCAAATCGGATTATTGTCCTTGCCTGTTTTTGTTGCCGCTTTAGGATACTTTGTTGATGTTTACGATTTATTACTTTTTAGTATAGTTCGCCACACAAGTGTAATGAGTTTAGGGGCTACTGCCGAAACAATTATTGAAGACAGCGCGCATATCATTAACTGGCAAATGTCAGGACTATTAATAGGAGGCATACTTTGGGGGGTAATTGGCGACAAAAAAGGCCGACTAAAAGTTTTGTTTGGGTCCATTGTACTGTATTCTGTTGCAAATATTTTAACCTCCTATGTTCAAACAGTCGACCAATACGCCTATTGCCGTTTTATTGGTGGAATAGGGCTAGCTGGTGAATTGGGCGCAGGTATAACTTTAGTATCTGAAATGTTGCCAAAAAGTAAACGAGGCATTGCTACATCCATGATTGCAGGGATTGGTTTATCAGGAGCTGTATTTGCTTATTTCACATTTAACTACACAAACGACTGGAGGCTTTGTTATCAAATAGGAGGTGTAATGGGATTTATGTTACTACTGCTTCGCGTAAAAGTAGCAGAGTCCTTTATGTTTGAATCGGCTAAGCTTGCTAATATTAATAAGGGAAACTTTTTCATGTTTTTTACTTCTAAAAAACGTTTCAAAAAATATAGTACTGCAATACTCATTGGCTTGCCTACTTGGTTTGTTATTGGGGTACTAGTAAATTATAGTAATAAATTCGCTACAGGATTGTATGGCAAAAACCTAATTGACTCAGGAAGGTCTATTATGTTTGCCTATATTGGAATTGCGATTGGAGACCTGTTAGTGGGTTATGTAAGCCAATACTTTAAAAGCCGAAAAAAAGCGTTACTTGTATTTTATATATTAAGTATAATAGGGATGGTTTTATTTTTTAGTGGCTACAATAATAGTGATGACAGCATGTATGCGATATGTGCTTTCCTTGGTTTTAGTACTGGCTTTGGGCAATATTTAATCAAATGGCAGCCGAGCAGTTTGGAACTAATTTAAGGGCAACAGCAGCTACTACCATCCCCAACATGGTTCGCGGAGCTTTACCATTAATTAATTTTTTATTCTTGGATATTTTACAGAAAATGTTTGGATGGAGTATTGTGCAAAGCGGCATTTTTACAGGTATAGTGGTAATGAGTATTACCTTAACAGCATTTGTTTTTACGGAAGAAACTTATCATAAGGATTTGGATTATTTAGAATTAGATAACCCACTCCCATAGTTCTATACCAAGTAGTTTATAAACTGCTTAGTCTAAAACTAATAACTAATATTTGAGCAAAAAATATGCGTTTACTTTTTATACGTTTTTCTTCTATTGGTGATATAGTTTTTACCACACCTGCCATACGCGCTGCAAAACAGCAATTGCCTAGCGTGGAAATTCATTTTTTAACCAAGGCTTCCATGAAGGCGGTAACCGAAGCGAACCCTTATATTGATCATTTCCATTATTTTGATAATAATTTAGATGTAGTTATTGAGTCATTGAAGCATTTAAACTTCGATTATATAATTGACTTGCATAATAACTTTAGAACCTACAAAATTAAAAAAGCATTAGGCATTCCTGCTTTAACTTACAAAAAGCTGAGTATACAAAAGTTTTTATTAACGAAATTGCATTTTAATTTTATGCCGCAAAGGCATATTAGTGACCGATGCGTTGACACGCTAGCTAGTTTAGGCGTGGTGAATGACGGCAAAGGGTTGGATTATTTCGTACCTGACACAGTTCAATTAAAAGCGGAAGCAATTCCTACGGCGCACCAAGCAGGATATATTGCATTAGTAATAGGGGCTTCTTATGCGACAAAAAAATTGCCGTTAAAACAGTTACAGGATTTATGTAGTCATTTAAAATATCCGGTAATATTAATAGGAGGCAAGGAGGATGCTGTCGAGGGGGAACAAGTGGCTAAAATTGACTCAGTAAAGGTTTATAATGCTTGTGGTAAATTCAATTTACACGAATCAGCCTTGCTTATCAAAAACGCCAAAACGGTCATTTCACATGATACCGGTTTTTTATATGTTGCCTGCGCTTACCATAAAAAAACAGTGGCTATTTGGGGTGCCACTTCACCTGCTCTGCAAGTGGAACCTTATTATCCAAGCACTTTAGGGGAACAAACTGATATGTATTATAATGCCATAGTCACGGGCTTAAGCTGCCAGCCTTGTTCTAATTACGGCACCAACAAATGCCCGCAAGGACATTTCGCATGCATGCGCCTACAAAATATTGAAAGCATTGCTACCAAGGCTAATAACTATTTTATTACATCAAATTAACAGGGATTTTTATTACCCGTAAAAACCAAGAAGCTCCGTTATAGACTGTAGTCTATAACGGAGCTTTTATATAAAATAATTCGG
>CAJATB010000266.1 GCA_903944755.1 uncultured Bacteroidota bacterium | reverse complement strand
TGCATCAATTGCTTTTATAAGTTTAACACCTAGCAACCAAATTGCTGCTGCAGCAAGTATAAAAACAAAAAGAAGTGCTTGAGTTGAAAGAGTGGAAACTTGCATAATTACATAATAAAGCTAGCCTTTGAAGTTAGTTTATTTATTTAGGTAGTAACCGTAGAAAAGCAGGTAGAATGTTTGTTAATTCATACAATCACAATTATATCATATGTAAAATACTAATAATCAATATATTGAGAATTTATAAAAGCAACAGTAATAAAGTCTATTAAAAAGGTAGACTTTTATAAAAAACACCTACATTTGCTTTCTGTAAGTAACGGCGGGTTTACTAGGTGATACTTTTGTTATTTGATAATAATTATAAACACAGTTCCTTGGGAATTTAAAAATATTGTCATGTGGCCGAGTGGAGAGGCAAGGGTCAGCAAAACCCTCTACGGTGGTTCGATCCCATCTATGACAGCTGTTTTTTGGCAAGCAATCGTTAAAGCGGGCGGTATTTCTATACTGCCCTTTTTTTATTATATTAGTTGTTCTATGTTGCACATTTCAACTTTACAATTATGAATAAGTCTCTTTATCAATTGGTATTTTTTTGCATGTTTGCTGTTGCTGGTTTCAATACCATTGCACAAACGCCGGCCTTAAGAAATTTGCATCCGAACGATGTTTACAGAATCAAAAATATAAGTGCACCAAAAATTTCACCAGAAGGTGCTTGGGTTTTATACAACCTTTCGGTTGTTGATTCGGCAAAGGATAAATTCACCTCTAAATTGTATATGACCAGTACGGACGGAAAAGAAACAGTATGCTTGACAGAAAAAACAAAATCTGTTTCGGCCTATCATTGGAGTCCCGATGGGAAATATATTTCCTTTCTAACTACAGGTGTTGAAACTGAAGAAGGTAGCCAATTATTTTTAATGGATAGAAGAGGCGGAGAGCCTGTTCAACTTACACATATTAAAGGTGAGATTGAGGCTTATAAGTGGTTTGCAGATGGTAAAAAAATATTGCTTGAAATAAAAGATTTCAATTATGCCGACACGGCGAAATCAAAATTAAGAAAGCCGTATGAAATTGACAGGTATAAATTTAAGGCCGATTATGAAGGCTACCTAGATAATCGTAAAACACATTTATACAGTTTTAATGTAGCCACAAAAAAACTAGATACATTAACTAGGGGCATGTTCAATGAGTCCGATGCGGTAATAAGTAGTGATGGTACGATGGTGGCCTATGCGAGTAACACTACTTCGAATGTTGACCAAAATTCTAATACGGAAATTTTTGTATTAGGGCTTGATGCAAAAGCAACACCAGTTAAATTAACTAATTACAAAGGCGCTGACGAGCAACCCCAATTTAGTCCCGATAATAAAAGCATTGCTTTTTTAAGAGCCACTTCGGAGGATAATTATAACATGTACGACCTAAGAAATATAGGCGTGGTGGATATTGAGACGAAAGCGGTGAATATTATTACGAGTAAATATGACCAGTCGTTTAGTGATATTATTTGGACTATTGACAGTAAAAGTATAACAGCTTTGGTAGAAGACGACCGCAATCAAAATTTGGTTGAAGTAAATGTAGCAACCGGTGTAGTAAAATTAATCGAAAACGAAATAGGCGTATATACTGCTACCCATATGAATAACAATGGCAAAATGGTTGCCTTATTTAGTAATGTGCATGTGCCTGAGGAAATTTATGTTGCAGATGGCGTTGGTTTTAAAAAAATCACAAAGGTTCAGGATGAATTCTTGGCACCATTCAAACAAATAGCAGTTAAAGGCATTAGTGCCATAGCTAGTGATAAAAGTAAAGTAAATGGTATTTTATATTTAGCCGATAGTAATGCAAAAAAATTGCCTCTATTGTTGTTCATTCATGGTGGTCCTTATGCACAGGACGACTATTCCTTTGACCTAACTAGGCAAATATATGCGGCAGCTGGTTATGCGGTGGCAGCCGTAAATTATAGAGGCAGTAGTGGCCGTGGCGCGCATTACGCAAAATGTATTGCTGCGGATTGGGGAAATAAAGAAGTAAAAGATATTATTGCCATTGCCAACCAGTTAATTAAAGACGGCGTAGCAGATTCTAGTAAGCTTTCCATTGCGGGTTGGAGCTATGGAGGCATTCTTACCAATTATACAATTGCAACCGACCACAGGTTTAAAGCAGCTATTAGTGGTGCAGGTAGCTCCTTGGCCCTTTCGTTTTATGGCTCAGACATGTATATTACACAATACGAGTCAGAGCTTGGAAAACCTTGGGAAAATTTACAAAAATGGCTAGACCTTTCTTATCCATTTTTTAAAGTAAAAGAAATTAAAACGCCTACTTTATTCATGGCAAGCCAGGCCGACTTCAATGTGCCTGTTATTGGCGCTGAACAAATGTATCAGGCTTTTAAGTCGGTGGGAATACCTACTCAATTAATTTTATATCCCAACCAAAATCACGGCATTGTTGTTCCAAGCTATTTGGTGCACAGGTACAATAGTCATATAAATTGGCTGAAGACTTATTTGAAATAAAATTGCATGGACAAAATTATTCGATGGGGAATGATAGGTTGCGGTAGTGTAACAGAAGTTAAAAGCGGTCCAGCTTTTAATAAAGTGGCTTGTTCGCAATTGTTTGGTGTAATGCGCAGGGACGCTATTAAATTAAAAGATTATGCAAGCAGGCATACTGTTCCTTATTTTACAACCGATGCAAATGCCTTAATTAACCATCCCGAAATAGAGGCTATCTATATTGCTACGCCGCCTAAATATCATCAGGAGTATGCGATTGCTGCAATGAATGCAGGAAAACATGTTTATGTTGAAAAGCCGATGGCTTTGAATGTGGCGGCCTGCCTTAGCATGAAAGAAGCTGCCGAAAAATTGAATGCAAAATTAGTAATTGCACATTATAGGAGGGAGCTGCCTTTATTTATGCATGTAAAAAAACTTATTCAAGAACAAGCAATTGGTAAAGTGCATAGTGTAAATATTATTATGCATAAATATGCAAAATCTAAAGAAGCCTACGCAACCGATTGGAGAGTGAAACCGGCAATTGCAGGAGCAGGTTTTTTTTACGACTTAGCGCCACACCAACTAGATTTAGTTTTTTATTTTTTTGGCAAAGCTATTTCATTTAGTGGGTCCGCTACTAACCAGGCAGGTATATATGAGGTAGAGGATACAGTTAACGGTATCATACAAATGGAAAACGATATTTTGGTTAAAGGCAACTGGTGTTTTGCTGTTGAGCCAGGTGCGGAAAAAGATTTGTTTGAAATTATTGGAACAAATGGAAAAATAAGTTTTCCTGTTTTTGGTCATGAAATTTTAGTTGAAAAAGAAGGAACTTTGGAGACGATTGCTTTTGATCCACCCATGCATAATCAACAAAATTTAATTGCAAAAATTGTTCCTTATTTTTTAGGTGTGGGAGAAAATCCTTGTGATGCTGAAGAAGCGATACAATCCATGGAAGTGATGGAGGCATTCGTTTATGGGGAAAACAATGCTTAGTTAATTTAACCGCTAACCTTTAATACTATATTATGAAAATAGCTTTAAATTGGATTTTTTTTGTTTCTGTAATTTTGGTAAATGCACTGGCAAATATTTTACCCATTAATGGATACAATACAGGCCAAGTTTCAGGATTCTATCAAAATTATTTTGTGCCAGCTGGGTTCACATTTTCAATTTGGGGAATTATTTATTTGATTTTATTTATTTACACAATTGCATTCACCTATTATAATATCAAATCCGATAAGTTTTCTAATGTAAGGACCTACTTAAAAAAAATGAATCCACTTTTTTTAGTAACCTGTATTTTAAATATTTCTTGGATTTTTGCCTGGCATTATTTGCAAGTTGAATTAAGTGTGATAATAATGTTATGCTTTTTAACATCTTTGTGTAAAATATTTATTGAATCTAATAAATTTGTTCAAGTACTAAAGCCTACGCAGGTTTTTTTATTAATTACTCCATTTACAATTTATCTGGGATGGATTAGCGTTGCCACTATTGCCAACTTCACTGCTTTGTTTGTTAAACTTTCTTGGAATGGATTTGGCATGGAGCCTATTTATTGGAGTGGCCTAATGATTTTCATTGCCGTTGTGCTTGGCTTGCTTTTTTTATTTAAATACAGCGCCATTAGTTTCACAATGGTAATTGCGTGGGCATTATGGGGAATAAAAGCAAGTCAAGGGAAAGTGGAATTAATAAACGGCGTTAGTAGTGTTGGCCTTATAATTTTGCTGGGTTCGATTGTATTTTTTGTTTTTGGAAAAGCTAAAAAAAGTCTAACGCAATAAACTAAAAAAACAGTTGCTCAATAAATATTACCAATGCCATACTTAATACGAACCAGCCAAAGCCTTTTTTTAGCTTTGCGCCATCCATTGTTTTATTTAAAAAATTGCCTATAATTATTCCTAAGGTAGACAGTAAAATTATTGTAATTAAAAATTTCCAGTCAACTGCAACATGAAGCAAGTCGCCGCTAAATCCCACCAATGATTTTATAGAAATAATTACAATGGAAGATGCAATTGCTTTTTTCATTGGAAGTTTTGCAAGCAATACCAATGCTGGAATAATTAAAAATCCGCCCCCAGCGCCAACAACACCAGTTAATAAGCCTTCACCTAAGCCAACCAACATTAAGGCAAGGCCATAAACTGGCAGCTGGCCTTCTACTTCCTTTTTACTTTTATTTAAAATCATAGATATTGCCGCC
>CAJATB010000265.1 GCA_903944755.1 uncultured Bacteroidota bacterium | reverse complement strand
TCGCTGATCCCTTATTGGATACAATTTTCTATTTTTTAAGGGGTAGTAGTTTTTCTAAGGGATTAGCTCGCTTTGCTCGCTGATCCCTTGGGGATACTGCAATAAGCCTTTTAAAAGTATGAAATATGCTATTTCATACTTTTGCTTTTGTATGCTCGTCGCCACATTAAAGCAAGCTTTATGTGTCTCCTTGAATACAAAAGCCTGTCACTTTCGTGACAGGCTTTGTGATTCGGATTGGATTCGAACCAATGGCCCTCATCTTAGAAGGATGACGCTCTATCCAGCTGAGCTACCGAACCAGTACCGTTTAGTTTCCTATAGGGGTGCAAATTTAAAGAAAAAATAGGGTGAATGCAAAGAAAATTATGCTCAAAATCAATCCCTTGCCATTAAATCACGTATTACCACACTTGCCACCGTACAACCAAATATTGCTGGCATGTAGCTTAAAGTGCCGATAATTGATTTTTTAGGGTACACATTTTCACTAACAATAATTTTGTCTTGATCGGCTTTTTCGGGGCTAAAAACCACTTTTAGTCCTTTTTTAATACCAATTTCATGTAGGCGTTTTCTAACATACCTAGCCAAATTACATACATAGGTTTTAGATATATCTGTCACCACAATTTGGGAAGGATCCATTTTTCCACCTGCGCCCATGGAACTTACTATAGGCAGGTCCATTTCAATACAAGACTTTATTAAAAATACTTTTGCTGATAAAGTGTCAATGCAATCGACTACATAATCCCATTGTGCCGACTTCAATAAATTTGTAGTCAAATCCGCTTCCACGAATACTTCTAAAATGGTTAAATCTACATTAGGATTAATGTCTCTTAAGCGACTTGCTAATACTTGAGCTTTGGCTTGATGCGCTGTTGAATGTAAGGCTTGAATTTGACGGTTAATATTACTTTCGTCCACTTTGTCATTATCTACAATGGTTAATTTACCCACACCAGCCCTTACGATCATTTCGGCACAAATTGCACCAACACCACCAAGGCCAATAATTAATACATTATTGTCCATTAATTTGGTCATTTTTTCGTCACCTAGCATTAATTGAGTTCTACTCATCCAATAGGGTATCATGTTGTATCTTTATTATACTTAAATGTTTAAAACTATGTCAATTTATAAACTATTATTAGGTGTTGCTTTTCTACTATCGCAAAATATAGTTGCGCAAAACTCCATTAAAATTCTCACAGAAAAAAAAGGGATTAGTATAAGGGGCTTAAGCGTACCAAGTGAAAATGTTATTTGGGCTAGTGGCAGCAAGGGTTCTGTTGTGAAATCAGAGGATGGCGGTGCTAGTTTTAGCTGGATGCAAATAAAAGGATACGAGCAACGTGATTTTAGGTCAATTCATGCATGGAATGATAAAGAAGCTGTCATTGTTGCTATTGCCTCACCAGCATACATCCTAAAGACTAAAGACGGAGGACTAAATTGGTATAAAGTTTATGAAAATGTTGATACTGCTATGTTTTTAGATGCCATACATTTCAAAGACAATCAAAACGGAATAGTAGTAGGGGACCCTTTAAATAGTTACATTTTTCAATTAATAACCAAAGACAAAGGAGAAACATGGGATAAGGTTCCAGATAATTGGTTCAGTGAACCATTAAAAAGTGGGGAAGCCTTTTTTGCATCAAGTAGTTCAAATATTGCACAAAGTAAAACACAACAATTTTTGATTACTGGAGGTATGGCAAGTCGTTTATGGATTAATGGAAAAGCTCAACAAATTCCAATTATTCAAGGAAAATCTTCTACTGGCGCAAATAGTATTGCTTTGTCACCAAATAGTAATCATATTTTAATTGTCGGTGGGGATTTCGCGAATGACACCAATACTAATTTAAATATTGTAGGCTTAAATAGTTTCTTGACACCTAATACTGAGCTTAAGCAATATTCAGCTAAGAAAACTATTTGGACTGTCAATAAAAAAGTTACAAGCCCCAATGGTTATAAATCCGCAATTGCCTATTTAACCAATAAAATAGTCGTCACTTGTGGAACGTCAGGAGTGGACGTTTCAAAAAATAATGGCAGGACTTGGCAAAAAATTACAGGTGAAAGTTTCCATGTTGTTAAAAAACAACCAAATACAAATAAAGTAATATTTGCTGGTAGTGGAGGTAGAATTGGGATTATGTCCATTAACTAACTCAATTCGTTTAAAAAAGTAAAAGAAGTTGAATTTATTAATTTCGTAACTTAGTATCTAACGTATGAAGAAATACCAAGCAATTATATCATTTGAGATGGATGAAGAATTCATGTCTTTAGTACCCCCACATAGGACTTATATTAATTATTTGTTGAACAAAGGTATTATTGATTCATATGCTGTTAGTATGGAAACCCAAACCTCCTGGATTACTATTAATGCTATGTCTAAAAAGGAGGTTCTTGACTTACTTGTAAAATCCCCGCTCAGCAAGTATTGGAGTTATGAAGTATATGAACTTTTCGTTTATGATAGCCAATCAACCAGGCTTCCAGCAGTTCAATTAAATTAATTTAACTTTTTTTTGCAATTTTTGTATTTTGCCCTTATATTTGCACTCCTTTAATGGGAGCATAGCTCAGTTGGTTTAGAGCATCTCGTTTACACCGAGAGGGTCCGCGGTTCGAACCCGTGTGCTCCCACAGAATAATCCTCAACGAAAGTTGGGGATTATTAATTTTAGGTCTGATTTGATCTACAAACTTTCAAAATAAATAGCTCCAAATTTTAAGATTGGTTTAATTTCATAATTATGCAAGTATTCACAACCCCTAGTAAAATTATCATTACCTGTAATAAATGGTTAGCGCCTGCTTTAAGAAGTGAGGTAATTGGGTTAGGTTTTGATGTGGACAGGGTATTTCAAACAGGGGTAGAATTAACTGGGACTGTTAATGATTGTATCCGTTTAAATTTAAACCTACGATGCGCGAGTCAGGTGATGTATTCTTTAAAAACATTTATATGTAACGACCCCGACGAATTATATAAAAACTTAGTTACGATACATTGGGAAAAGATGATTAGTCCTGATGGTTATTTTTCAGTAATAAGCAATGTTTTCAATGATACCATCTCAACAAATTTATTTGCAAACTTACGTGTGAAAGATGCGGTAGTTGATCGTATGCGTGAAGTGAGTGGCAAAAGACCTTCCACTGGTTCAGAATTATCTGGTGCAGTAGTTTATTTGTATTGGAAAAATGATGAAGCGGAAGTATTCTTAGACACATCTGGAGACTCTTTAGCGAGACATGGCTATAGAAAGTTACCTGGAAGGGCTCCAATGTTAGAAGCATTGGCAGCTGCAACAATTTTATCGACTAAATGGAATAAGTTTGGCGCTTTTGTAAACCCAATGTGTGGTTCAGGAACCTTGGCTATTGAAGCAGCTTTAATAGCCACTAAACGTGCGCCAGGTTTATTTAGAAAAAATTATGCTTTCATGCATTTGCTAGGATATGATAAAGCGGTTTATGATAAAGAAAGAACTATTATTGAAGAACAAGTTAGACAATTACCCAATTTAGTAATCATTGCATCTGATATTAGTAGAGATGCAATTAAAGTGGCTAAAATAAATGCTTCAGTTGCTGGTGTGGAGGACTTAATTGATTTTCAAGTTTGCGATTTTGAAGCAACTGAAATGCCCGAAGCAGAGGAAGGTGCCGTGGTTATGATTAATCCTGAATATGGGGAAAGACTAGGAGAGGAGGTTGAACTAGAAGCTACCTATGCACGCATGGGTGATTATATGAAGAATAAGTGCAAGGGTATGACAGGTTATATTTTTACAGGTAATTTAGAATTAGCTAAAAAAATTCGTTTAAAACCAAGCCGTCGTATTGAATTTTTCAATGCTACAATAGATTGCCGTTTATTAGAATAT
>CAJATB010000264.1 GCA_903944755.1 uncultured Bacteroidota bacterium | reverse complement strand
TCTTACTTTAACAGGTTAGGTGGCAGGTTAAACGTTGAATATAAGGCTAGTGAATGGTTGAAAACAGGTATGAATTTATCGGTTTCTCAATCTAAAGAGGACTTGAAGCGAGAATTGTACAATACTCAAAGTGCTTCTGCTTCTATGTATTTAGTTAATCCATACGAACCTGTTTATAATGCAGATGGAAGCTACAATTCAACTATGCAAGGATTTTCTTCCCTTGAGGGCTCAGACAAAAATCCAGCCATATTTGACCGTATTTCTTCTTATGCAACTGGTTATGTCGAACTTAGGTTAAATAAGGATTTGGCATTTAAATCACAATTAGGTACCAATTTCAATACACTTAAATACGAAAGTTATTTAAAACCAGGAAGTAATTTGGCGGGAATATTAGGGTACAACCAAAGAAATGACCAAGGTAATAACGATTTTACCTATGTATTTACAAATACATTGAATTATAAAAAATCCTTCCGCAAGAATAATATAGCAATTCTACTAGGTCAAGAATTTAATAAGAATAAATTCTATTCTTATTCTTTAACTACTAGGACTTTTGGGGCTACTTTATTATCACCTGAAACTACTTTGGAAAACGGCGGTACTCCAACAGGAGCAACTACTTCAAGGTCTGATTGGTCAATGATTTCTTATTTTGCAAATGGTTCTTATGATTTCGATAAAAAATATTTCTTCAATGCTTCAATAAGAAGGGATGGTTCATCTCGTTTTGGGGTAAATAATAGGTTTGCAGACTTTTGGTCTATAGGAGCTGCCTGGGATGTAAAGAAAGAAAATATTTTAGCTAATATTGAAGCAGTTTCTGCATTTAAGCTTAAAGCTTCTTATGGTACAGCTGGTAATAACAATATTGGAAACTATAATTCTTTAGGTACTTACCTTCAAACTGCTAAATATAACGATGCCCCAACAACTACACCATTCTCAATAGCAAACCCTGATTTAACATGGGAAACTAACAAAACTTTAGATATTGGAGCAGAAATTGGTTTATTCAATAATCGTATTACAGCTGGTTTAGACTATTTTGACAGAACTACTGATGATTTACTTTATACAGTAAACGTATCAACTACTACAGGTTTTAGTTCTTATTTTGGAAATATCGGTAACTTAAATAACAAAGGTTTTGAATTCACAATTGGTGCTGACGTGATTAGAGCTAAGGATTTCAACTGGAACCTTTCTTTCAACTACACTAACGTAGATAATAAAGTGACTAAATTGTATTCTGATAATGCTCCATACGGAATAGGTAGGTTAAAAGTGGGTTATCCCATTGCTAACTACTTTTTGGTGCGTTCGGCCGGAGTTAACCCAGCAAATGGTAAAAGGGTTTATTTAAATAAAGATGGCATACCAACCGAAACCTATTCTTCTTCAGACGCGGTAATGTTAGAAGGTAAATCTCCAAACATTAAATTTTATGGTAGTTTAAATTCAAGAATCACTTATAAAGGGTTCGATCTAAACACACAGTTTTACTATTCTGGAGGAAATTATATTTATAATTTCACCTATGCAAGAGCAGCATACGGTGCAGCTTATTATAATACTCAATTATTTACAGAAGCATTTAATTATTGGAAAAAGGCGGGAGATAATGTTCCTTTCCCAAATATTAAAGATGCTACTCAATCAACCTTCAATAGCACTGACCAGTGGTTACAAAAGGGCGATTATATCATGCTAAGGGATTTAACCTTGGGTTACACTGCCAATATTAATGGTAAAGGCCTTATTGGTAAATTGAAATTAAAATCTGTAAGAATGTTTGTTCAAGGAACTAACTTATGGATGTCCACTCAGTACAAAGGCACTCCAGAAATTGGGCAAGCGAATAGGGAAAATGCTGGTAGTTACTACCCAGGTTCTTATTCTTTGTTCCCTTACCCACAAACAAAATCATTTACAACTGGTATTGATATCAGGTTTTAAAAATAAAAAAGTCTAACTTATGAAAAAGATTAGTTTAATATTATTTACAGTGGTTTTTCTTGCTGCTTGTAATAAAAAGGAGCTTGATTTATATCCTTATAATCAAGTTGAAACAACACAAGCCTTTAATACTCCCAACGATGTTGATTTAGCCATAGGCGGTGTATACAATGGTTTAAGAACTGCTGGTAGTTATTATCAGGGTGAATGGAATATTGCTTTTGAAGTAGTATCTGATAACTTGATTCTGAACACTCAAGGCCGACTTTCTCAACAAACCTATTTTTATTGGCTATATACTGGCAATTCGACTACTGGATTTTTCGGGAATGCATACGCTATTATTCGTCGTGCTAATGCAATTGTTGAAAATATAGATAAAGTTCCAGGCACTGCTACATTTAAAAATAATGCTAAGGGCCAGGCATTAGCTGTTCGTGCTTTATTACATTTTGATTTATCAAGAGTGTATGGCAAAAGTTTTACAAATGCCACAGTATCTGATAGTACAGCCCCATATGTTACATCTACAGATTACAAATTGGTTCCTGGGAAAACGGCTGTAAAAGATATGTATACCTCAATAGTTTCCGACTTAACCAACGCAGAAACTTTAATTGGTACCACTAACGGTGTTGGTAAAATTAATAAATCAGCTGTTCAAGGTATATTGTCTAAAGTATATTTATATATGGGCGAATGGGAAAAATCCGTAGCTGCAGCTACAGCTGCTTTGGGTAGCACACCTGCAATTGGATCTTTGACTACTTTCCCTTCTATTTGGACTGATGCAACAGAAGAAGGAGTGTTGTTTAAAATTAAAAACACTATAAATGACAACTCAAATACACTTGGGGTAAATTATTTCCAAGTAGTTAGTGGTGGTGTTAAATCGGAATATAATGTGGATTATAACTTCTTTCAATTATTCAAATCGAATGATATAAGAAAAGCTGCTTACACCTATACTTCACCCTATAATACTGTTACTTACAACCATGTATTTAAATATTATGCTAAACCTGGTTTCCCAACAGGTGTTTTAGACGCAAAAGTAGTTAGGTCAGCAGAAGTACTTTTAAACAGAGCTGAAGCAAATTACAGAAATGGTAATTCAACTGCTGCTTTAGCTGATTTAAACTTATTTAAATCCAATCGATATACAGGACATACTAATGTTACTCTTTCGGGAACTGCTTTACTTGACGAAATTCTTTTGGAAAGAAGACTTGAGTTGGCTTTTGAAGGCGACCGATTCTTTGATTTGAAAAGAAGAAATGCTGGGTTAACAAGATCAGGTAAAGGCGACCGAGCAGATGGCACTGGTACTGCACCACCATCAGTTTATTTATCTTTAGCTCCTGGTGATTACAGGTTTAACTTTCCTTTCCCTCAATCTGAGTTGAATTTCAATAAAAACTTAACTCAAGTTGCTGGTTACTAAACACTAGCATTTTTAGAGTATTTGAACTTAATAAATCCCGATAGGAACCAACCTATCGGGATTTATTGTTTTAGGGCCGTTTCAGGTTACTACACAACATGCCCTAAAAACTATGTTAACGATTATTCAAAGGCTGCTTAAACAAGCTTTAAATGCCAATTTAGGCAATTCTGAAGTGGAGGGAGTACTTGTAAACGAAAAAGCCCCTAACTTATTGAAAGTTAAGGGCTTTTG
>CAJATB010000263.1 GCA_903944755.1 uncultured Bacteroidota bacterium | reverse complement strand
CATCTGCCGAAATTACTGCAGATAGTGTAGAAGAATTACCGGCAGTGCAAGTGGGTGATCCATTCCAAGAAAAGAAATTATTAGAAGCTTGTTTAGAAGTGATTGAAACAGGTGGTATAGTTGGTATGCAGGATATGGGTGCAGCAGGAATTATTTGTTCTACTGCAGAAATGAGTGCAAAAGGTGGAGTGGGTATGCGTATTGATTTAGATAAAGTGCCTACGCGTCAACAAAACATGAAAGCTTGGGAATTACTTTTAAGTGAGAGCCAAGAACGTATGTTGATTTGTGTGCAAAAAGGAAAAGAAGCTGAAGTATTGGCGGTGTTTGAGAAATGGGATTTATCATGTAGTAATATTGGAGAAGTAACAGACGATGGCTTGTTGAATTTTTATATGCATGGTGAATTAGAAGCATCGCTTCCTGCTTATGAATTGGTATTGGGTGGCGGTGCGCCAGTATATACACGTGAATATAAAGCACCTGCTTATTTGGATAAAGTAAATGCATTTGACATGAGTTCAATTGCAGATACAACTGATTTAAAAGCAACGGTTAAAGAATTAATTCAATTACCAAACATAGCTTCAAAGCGTTGGGTATATACACAATATGATAGCATGGTAGGTGCTGCAAATACTTCAACCAACGCGCCAAGTGATGCTTCTATTGTGATTGCAAAAGGAACTGGTAAGGCATTAGCCATGACAGTTGACTGTAATAGTAAATATGTTTTTGCAGATCCTTATAAAGGTGCCATGATTGCGGTTGCAGAATCGGCACGTAATATTGTTTGTTCAGGAGGTGAGCCAATTGGCGTTACCAACTGTTTAAATTTTGGTAATCCTTATGATCCTGAAGTATATTATCAATTTGTAAAATCAGTGGAAGGGATGGGTGCTGCTTGCAGAAAATTCAATACTCCAGTAACAGGTGGTAACGTAAGCTTTTACAACCAAAACCCAGATGGCCCCGTGTTTCCAACACCAACTATTGGAATGGTAGGTATTGTGGAGGATATGAAAAATAGAATGACTTTAGATTTCAAAACAGCAGGTGATGTAATTGTATTATTAGGGGAGCAAAGAAACGATATCGGTTCTTCGGAATATTTGAATAAAATGAAAGGCGTGGAATATTCTCAAGCACCTTATTTTGATTTAGAAGAAGAATTTGCTTTACAACAATTAGTAGCTGAATTAATTAAAGCAGGTAATGTAATAAGTGCACATGATATTAGCGAGGGAGGCTTAATTGTAACTTTATTAGAATCCGCTTTCTTTAATAATAAAGGGTTTGATGTTAATGCGGTTAATAGCACTATACGTACCGATGCTTATTGGGTGGGAGAAGCGCAAAGCAGGGTAGTAGTTTCTTGTGATGCAGCAAATGTTGCAACTATTGAAGCAGCCGCTGCAAAAGCAGGAATAAAATCAACAGTTATTGGCAAGGTGACTGAAAGTGATATTGCAGTGAATGGAGAAAATTGGGGATCAATTTTAAGTTGGAAAAATGACTACGATACTGCTATCGAAAAACAATTAGCTAAATAAATTCAATCCATGTCAAAACAACCCACTATAGTTGTTACAGGAACAGCGGGATTTATTGGTTCAGTTTTTGTTCAATATTTAAATGAACAAGGATTTAATCAGTTGATATTAGTGGATGATTTTGGGGTAGAAGCAAAAAGAAATAATTGGGAGAAGAAACAATTTATAAAAGTGATTGAGCGGCAAGCTTTTTTGGAACAGTTGCCTGATTTAGATTTTACCATTGATATGATTGTGCATTTAGGTGCACGTACCGATACTACTGAATTTAATTATGCAATTCATGAGGAGTTGAATTTACAATATTCTAAGTCACTTTGGAATTATGCCACCGAAAAACAAGTCCCTTTTATTTTTGCATCGTCTGCGGCCACTTATGGTGCAGGCGAATATGGTTATGACGATAGGCATGATATTATTGGCCAATTAAAGCCATTGAACCCTTATGGCGTTAGTAAAAATGAATTTGACAAATGGGCCATTGCACAAACAATACATCCGCCACTATGGACAGGGTTAAAATTTTTCAATGTATATGGGCCTAATGAATCGCACAAGGGGCGTATGGCAAGTGTGATATTCCATTCTTTTAATCAAATTAAGGAAACAGGATTAGTTAAATTGTTCAAAAGTCATAAGCCTGATTTTAAAGACGGGGAACAATTAAGGGACTTTATCTATGTTAAGGATGTAGCGAAAGTAATTTATTGGATGATGGATGATATGCTTTCAAATAGCTGGAGTGTAGAAAAAAATGGCTTGTATAATTTAGGCACAGGGAAGGCAAGAACCTTTTATGATTTAGCTGCAAATGTTTTTATTGCACAAGGCCTTAAGCCCAATATCGATTTTGTTGATATGCCATTGGATATTAGAGATACCTACCAATACTTTACTGAAGCTAATATGGTAAAGCTTCGCGCTGCTGGTTATGTTGCGCAATTTTATAGCTTAGAAGAAGGGGTTAGCGATTATGTGAAAAATTATTTATTGCCCGAAAAGGGGTACTAAATTAACATAATGGGGTAATGAAATGGAACACCAAGGTTTTAGCTCCTCATTAATACGCGGCTTAACGGCTAGCTATAGAAAGATCAAGGATGACATGTAGGAAAAGAAATAAGTGAAGCAATAAAATAGTAACCCGAAGCGAACATTCGAGCAGTGCGCAGT
>CAJATB010000262.1 GCA_903944755.1 uncultured Bacteroidota bacterium | reverse complement strand
TGCTTTTACCAAATCAGGTAGTATGAAAGTGGTAAAAGTTTCTGATAAAGTTTTTATTGGTAAGGATATTATTCATGCTGCTGTTTTCCAAAAGAACGACGAACGTACCACTTATAATATGGTATACTCCGATGGCGCAAGCGGAATTAGTTATGCTAAACGTTTTAATGTAACTGGGGTTACTCGTGATAAAGAATATCCTTTAGCAAAAAGTACTGAAAAGTCAAAAGTGCATTATTTCTCTATTAATCCTAATGGAGAAGCTGAATCGGTAAAAATTATATTAAGCCCTAATTGTTCAGCACGTATTAAAGAATTTGATTTCTATTTTGAAACTTTAGAAGTGAAGGGAAGAAGTAGTGTAGGTAATCAGGTTACTAAATACCCAATTAAGGCAGTTAAGTTAAAAGAAGCGGGTAAGAGTACTTTACTTGGACGTAAATTATGGTTCGACGATAAGTTTGGTCGCTTGAATACGGAAGAAAAAGGTATTTACTTAGGCACTTTTGAGGACGAAAAATTATTAGTTGTCACGAAGGATGGGTATTATGAAGTTACTGATACAGAACCTACGCAACGCTTTGATCCTGAGAAAATACTGTATATAGAAAAATTCAATCCTGATAAAATTGTAACAGCTGTTTATTTAGATAAAGAAAAATTACAGTTCAATATAAAACGTTTCAAAATTGAAACAACCACACTAAAGTCTCCGTTTAGCTTTATTAAGGAAGGCACTGGTAATTACCTGGCTGCTGTTTCAACAGCTGTTGAACCTATTTTAGTGGTACAATCGGGTAAAGGAACACAAATCAGGAAAGCCAAGTTTAAAGTTAGTAAAATGGTGGATGTAATGGGTTGGAAGGCTATTGGTACTAAGTTGGTTGATTTTAGCAAAACCACCGAGATGACCTGGGAGCACAAAGTAGTAATTAAAGATCCTAACGACGAACAACCAGAATTGTTCTAATTTTACACTTAGAACAGCAATACAACGGAATAACCAAATAAACCAATTCGATCATGTCAACCATTAATGTAGGAAAATTTAATCTAATGCGCGTAGACCGAAAGGTGGACTTTGGTTTTTATATGGACGATGGTGGAGAAGGCATATTACTACCAAAGCGTTTTGTTCCTTCGGGTTTACAAGTTGGGGATACTATTAGCGTTTTTGTATACCACGACTCTGATAACCGTTTAATTGCTACAACTCAGGAACCTTTTGCCGAGGTGGGTGATATTGCTGCTTTAAAAGTGGTAACGGTAACTAGCCAAGGTGCATTTTTGGATTGGGGTTTAATGAAAGATTTGTTTGTTCCAGTTTCTCAACAATTATCAACCATGCGTTTGGGTGGAAAATATTTGGTAAAAGTATATTTGGATGCTCAAACTGGAAGGGTAGCTGCTACCGAAAAAATTGACAAACAAATTAGCAATGAATATTTAACAGTTAAGGAAGGGGATAAGGTTAAAGTACAAGTATATCGTGAATCGGAATTAGGTTATGTAGTTATTGTTAACCAAGTGCACCAGGGGTTAATTTATAAAAATGAAGTATTTACACATATACATATTGGACAATTTATTGAAGAAGCGTATGTTAAAAAAATTAGAGAGGCAAATAAATTAGATATTGGAATAGGAAAACAAGGTGTTGAAAAATTGGGAGATGACCAATCCAAAATAGTAAAGCTTTTAAAATCTCATGGTAATTTCTTACCCTACCACGACAAATCTTCCCCTGATGATATTTACGCATTTTTTGGCATGAGTAAAAAAGCATTCAAAATGAGTGTTGGTATTTTGTATAAGTCCAAGTTAATTGCAATTGAAGACGAAGGAATCCGTTTATTGCCAGAACAACCCATTGAAGAAATTACAACCGTTGAAGCGGAAGTGAAAATACCCAAAAAGGTTTATAGCCCTTCTAAGCCAAAGGTGAAACCATCTTCTAGCTCGGCAGAAGACGACGAAGTAAATGATTAAGGTAACTTATTAGCTATTTTTAAACTGAAGATTATGTCAAAAGAAGTATTTATAGTAGCAGCTGTTAGAACCCCAATTGGTTCATTCGGTGGATGTTTAAGTGCGTTATCAGCAACTGAATTAGGTGCCGCCGCAATAAAAGGGGCCGTTGAAAAAATTAATCTTAACCCAGCACTAATTGATGAAGTGTATTTGGGAGCTGTGATTCAAGCTGGTATGGGCCAAGCACCAGCAAGACAAGCTGCTAAATTAGCAGGACTTCCTGATAAAGTAATTTGTACAACTGTTAATAAAGTTTGTGCAAGTGGTATGAAATCAATTGCAATAGGTGCGCAAAATATATTATTAGGAGATGCTGATATTGTGATAGCGGGTGGTATGGAAAGCATGAGTAATGTACCTTTTTATAATACCAACCAACGTTGGGGTAATAAATATGGGGATACTGTAATGTTGGACGGTTTAGCGAAAGACGGTTTAGTGGATGTATATGATAAAGTAGCAATGGGTAATTTTGCAGATTTATGTGCAAGAGAAAATTCAATCACAAGAATGGACCAAGATGCTTTTGCAATTGGCAGTTATAAAAAATCTCAAGCTGCCATTGAAAATGGCTTGTTTGAAGCTGAAATTATTGCTGTTTCAATTCCACAAAGAAAAGGCGACCCTATTATAGTATCAAAAGATGAAGAACCTTTTAATGTTAAATTTGATAAAATTGCTCAATTAAACCCTGCTTTTAGCAAGGATGGTTCCGTAACTGCTGCAAATGCAAGTACCATGAACGATGGCGCTGCTGCTTTAATTTTAATGAGTGGGGAGAAAGTAAAAGAACTTGGATTAAAGCCAATTGCGAAAATTATAAGTTTTGCAGATGCTGCACAGGATCCAAAATGGTTTACGACAACCCCTTCTTTAGCCATTCCTAAAGCTTTAGCAAAAGCAAATTTAACTACTGCTGACATTGATTTTTTTGAATTCAATGAGGCATTTTCGGTAGTGGGTATTGTAAATACACAATTACTTAAACTAGACCCTAACAAGGTAAATATAAATGGAGGTGCTGTGTCCTTAGGCCATCCATTGGGTTGTAGTGGTGCAAGAATTGTTGTTACACTTATTCATGTCTTACAACAACAATCAGGTAAATACGGGGCCGCAGCTATTTGTAATGGAGGCGGAGGTGCAAGTGCAATAGTTATTGAAAAGTTATAGTTTTATTATACGCCAGCTTGTTCAATAATTTCATCCATCATTATTCCGTAATGGCTTTCATCATAAATACATTCGCCTTTTTTTATTAATAAAACTTGTGGGGACTCATGGTGGACTTGAAATTTTTCAGCTATTTCACTAGAAATACTCCTAAAATTTAACAGGTCAAGATAATTAAAATCAATCGTCTCAGGGGCTTCTTCACGTTCAAATCTAGACAATGCCATTTTGCTTATACTGCATGTAGTGCTATGTTTAAATATTACCTGAGGTTTATTAAAAGAAGCTTCTTTAATGGTATCTAATTGGTCAACAGAAATGATAGGATTCCACTGCATATTGTCTATTTTAAGTACAAATTTAAACAATATATTCGAGTTATATTTACCTAGAAACAAAGTATTTAAAGGTCAATTATACCTAACTTCGGTAAATAAATAACAGCATGAATTTACAATTAACTAGGCCTATTTGTTTTCTTGATTTAGAAACCACTGGTATTAATGTGAGCACCGATAAAATAGTGGAAATTGCGATTGTAAAAATTTCGCCAGATGGTACACAGGTTATTAAAAGAAAATTGATCAACCCTGAAATGTCAATTCCAAAGTCAGCTTCTGACATTCATGGTATCACCGATGAAATGGTAAAAGATGCGCCTACTTTTAAAGTTGTTGCAAATGAGATTAAACAATTTATTGAAGGATCAGATTTAGCTGGGTATAATAGCAATAGATTTGATATCCCTATGTTGAATGAAGAATTTCTTAGAGCGGGTGTTTCTGTTGATGTGGAATCAAGGAAATTATTGGATGTGCAAAAGGTATTCCACATGATGGAACAAAGGACATTAACTGCAGCATATAAGTTTTATTGCCAAAAGAATTTGGAGGATGCACATAGTGCAGAAGCCGATGCTATGGCAACTTGGGAAGTACTAGAAGCTCAATTACTAAAATACCCTCAAATTGGTAATACGGTCGAGGCTATTGTTAAATTTACAGGGGAGGACCAAATCGTAGACTTTGCTCGACGTTTTGTAATTGAAAATGGAGTTGAAGTGTTTAATTTTGGTAAACATAAAGGAAAGCCTGTTACTCAAGTACTTAAGGAAGAACCTCAATACTATGACTGGATGATGAAGGGTGATTTCGCACTACACACCAAACAGAAATTAAC
>CAJATB010000261.1 GCA_903944755.1 uncultured Bacteroidota bacterium | reverse complement strand
TATTTAGCGTTTAATACTTTTTTTACTTTTTCCTTTATATCTCTTCTTCTTAACTTCTTTTCTTTAATTGCTTGCTTTACTTTGGATAATGATTTATCGATATCGCCAGGTAAACATAACATATCATTTCCTGCAATTAGCGCTTGTGCGCTTGATTCACCTTGTGGGAAATAGTTTGCAATTGCTTTCATATCTATAGCATCTGTTACGCTAATGCCTTTGAAGCCAAGCTCTTTTTTAAGTAAGTCGTTGACAGCTTTTGGAGAAAGTGAGGTAGCGAATTTTGGTGTATTATCTATAGAAGGTACTGACAAGTGGGCAACCATCACCGAGCCAATACCAGCTGCAATTAATGCTTTGAAAGGCTTAAGTTCCATTGCGTCTAGTTCGGCTCTTGATTTATTGATTACGGGTAAATCGTAATGAGAATCTACTGTTACATCACCATGTCCTGGAAAATGTTTTGCTGTTGCCATAACGCCGTTATCCTGCATACCTTTCATATAAGCGACACCATGTTCAATAACCCTGTCTATGTTTTGGCCAAAACTACGGTCATTGATTACTGGGTTACCTGGGTTATTGTTTACGTCAATGTCTGGTGCATAGTTTACTTGTATACCTAGTCGCTTACATTGTGCCGCTACTGCTGCCCCCATTTGATACACTAAGTTTGAGGAAGAAATAGCGCCAAGTGATAACTGTCTTGGGAACATGTCAACACTGTCCAAACGCATACCTACTCCCCATTCTGCGTCCATAGTAATTAGTAGGGGTGTTTTAGCTATTGACTGAAACCGGTTTGTTTGCAATGCTTCTCTTATTGGACCACCCTGAAAAAAACAAAGGCCACCTACATTGTATTTTTTTATTACAGCAGCCAAGCTATCTACTTTTGCTGCATCCCAAGCGCTGTGTGCTCTAATAATCATTAGTTGCGCAATTTTCTCGTTCAAAGAAAGTGTAGCGTATTGTTTTCTGACCCATTTTTTTTGCGAGCGGCTTTGGGCTTGAACATTATTCAGGATCACTAAACAAATAATAAAGAGTACAATTTTTTTCATAAAGTATTTTTTTCGAAACCTATTTAGGGGGACTCGTGTTGCAATTTAAGGATAAAAAAAAGCTTACCCTAGATTGGGTAAGCTTTTTATAAGTAGGGTTGAAATTTTGTTATTAATTAAGCCTCTGCTTCACCTTCTGCTGGTTCGTCAGCTGGGATGGTTGGTTCTACGTTATGCTTCTGCAATTGAGCGAACCATTTTACCATTTTCTTCATATCACTTGCGTAAACACGATCAAAATCCATCTTAGGGAAAACCTTCTTAAAATAAGCAGTAACTGCCTTTGGGTCCTTTTCGCTTGGTAAAGCCTCTTTTGACTTACCCATTGCAATAAATACTTCCGCTAAGAACACATTATCGTGGGTAGTGAATACTTCAATACTCTCCAAATGAGAGAATTGGTGCGCTCTAGTACTTAAAAACTGAGTAGTGCCATTATCTAATGACTTTGCAATAGCACCGTCGCTTTTGCTTGTTAATAATTCAAATAATCCTGACATGCCAGTAACCGAGATCAGATTGCTATATTCCATAAATTATAGTATGTGTGTTTTAGGGCCGCAAATTACTGAAAAACCCCCAATTTTCATTTTTTAAACTACCTTTGTTTGACCTAAAAATTAAGTTTATGCCAGGTTATGAACTATTTGGAGCAGAAGAAAAAAAAGAAGTCAATGATGTCTTAGAAACAGGCATTTTAATGCGTTATGGTTTTGATGGCCCAAGAAAGGGTATTTGGAAATCAAAAGAGTTAGAACAAGCGATTTGTGCTCAATTTGGCACTAAACATGCCCAATTAACGTCTAGTGGAACTGCAGCACTTACTACTGCAATGGCAGCTGTTGGAATAGGAGCGGGGGATGAAGTAATTATGCCTGCATTCACATTTGTAGCAAGTTTTGAAGCTGTATTAAGCATGGGGGCTATTCCAGTTTTAGTGGATATTGATAGTTCCTTAACCTTAGCGCCAGCTGCAGTCAAAGCCGCTATTACACCTCAAACTAAATGTATCATGCCCGTACACATGTGTGGGAGTATGGCAGATTTAGACGCATTGAAAGCTATTTGTGATGAACATAATTTAATATTATTGGAAGATGCTTGCCAAAGTATTGGAGGGACTTATAAAGGGAAACAACTAGGAACAATTGGCCACGCTGGTACTTTTTCCTTCGATTTTGTTAAAGCAATGACTTGTGGGGAAGGCGGTGTGGTAATGACTAATGATGAAGCTATTTATACGAAAGCGGACGCTTTTACAGACCATGGGCATGACCATTTAGGGGTAGATAGAGGCGCTGATTTGCATCCTTATTTAGGATATAATTTTAGAATAAGTGAGTTGCATGCTGCAGTGGGTTTGGCCCAAATAAGAAAATTAGATAAATTTCTTGCAATTCAAAAGAAACACAATTTAATATTAAGGTCTTATTTTGAACAGATTCCTGAAATTACATTCAGAACCGTACCTGATCCTTCTGGAGATAGTTATAGTTTTTTAACTTGGTTTTTGCCAACACAAGAAAAAACTGAAAAAGTAATTGAAGCATTTAAAGCTGCAGGTATTTTAGCGGGTAATTTTTATTGGTTTGCTAATAACTGGCATTATATTAGAAAGTGGGATCACCTTAAAACCGCACGCAGCTTGTATCCAATGAATGATGCACAAAAAACAGCTATGTTAAAGTTAAGTGATACAAGTTTTGAAGCAAGCGATGCCATAATGAGTACATGTATTTCTACTGCCATTAGTTTAGTTTGGACAGAAGCACAAATACATGAGAAAGGTGCAAAGTGTTTAGTGGCATTAAAGGAAGCACTTTCTTAATTTTTTTTTAGTATGTCATTAGGACAATCACTACAACAAAGACAATTACAAAGGTTGTCACCACAACAAATTCAACTGATGAAGTTGTTACAAATTCCTAGTGCCCAAATTGAGCAAAGAGTTAAAGAGGAATTAGAAGAAAATCCTGCTTTAGAAATGAATGCTGATTTACTTGATGGAGAAGGGGCAACTGCTTCCGAAGAAATGAATGACGAATTATTGAGTGGGTTACAAGACGAAGAAGTGGAAGTGCCTGTGGATGAATATGAAATGAGTAATGAGGAACTGAGTGAATATACTTATGATGATGATGGAGATATTGCAGATTATAAAACAAAGGATGATTATTATCCAGAACTAGACAATGACAAGGTAATTCCTATTAAAGCTGAAATGAGTTTGTATGAGCAACTTATGGATCAGTTAAGCATGTTAGATTTGGAAGAAGTTGAATACAAAATTGCTGAACAAATTATTGGTAGTTTAGACGACGACGGGTATCTGCGTAGGGCATTACAGTCCATTGCGGATGATTTAGCTTTTAAACAAAGCATGTTAGTAGAAGAAAAAGAAATAGAGATAGTGTTGGATAAAGTGCAAGGATTCGAGCCAGCTGGTATTGCTGCCAGAAATTTACAAGAATGTTTATTACTTCAATTGTATAGAAAAGGGGAAGAAGGGTTGCTAGTAGCTGATGATAAAAGAAAATTAGCAATTACCGTAATTGAAAAATATTTTGAAGAATTTACCAGAAAGCATTATGACAAAATTCAAAAAAGTATACACTTGGACGAGTCTGAAATGAAGGAAGTGATGCATCAAATTCTTTCCTTAAATCCTAAACCTGGCGCAGAGACTGGTTATACGAATGAGGCTGAAATGTACATAATTCCCGACTTTACCGTTTTGATCAATAATAATAAACTTGAATTAACATTAAATAGTCGAAATGCCCCTCCATTAATTATTAGCGATGACTATAAAGTAATGTTAAAGGAGTACGAGAAAGGGCAGAAGCAGGATAAAGCACAAAAAGAGGCTGTATTTTTTATAAAACAAAAAATAGATTCCGCTAAGTGGTTTATTGAAATGATACAACAAAGGCAGCAGACCCTATTAATGACCATGCGTGCAATACTACTGCATCAAGAGTCCTTTTTTATGAGCGGGGATACAACGCAATTAAGGCCTATGATTTTAAAAGATATTGCTGAAAAAATTAGTTTAGATGTTTCTACAGTGAGCAGGGTTGCAAATAGTAAATATGTACAAACCGAATTCGGCACTTATTTATTAAAATACTTTTTCAGTGAGTCCCTTACAACCGATTCGGGGGAAGAAGTGAGTACAAAAGAAGTGAAGGCTATCCTTGGAGAACTTATTCAACAAGAAGATAAGCATAAGCCTTTGAGCGATGATGAATTGACCGATCAGTTGCAAAAAAAAGGCTATAATATTGCTAGAAGGACTGTTGCAAAATATAGGGAATTATTAAATATACCTGTCGCGAGACTTAGAAAAGAATTTTAGTAAATATTAAAAGCTTACATGGAAAATCCCCAACCAAAATTAGTTCGTTTTTTTGCACATGTAATTTCTTATGTATTTCATCCATTGTTCATTCCCACGTATTTTATCCTATACTTGCTGCAGGTAATTCCATATGAATTTGTAGGTATTACAGATTGGAAATTAAACTTAAAAATATTTAGTGTTTTTTGGTGGACTGCTTTTTTGCCCGCATTTGCAGTGTTTTTAATGTGGCGCTTAAAGCTAAGCACCAGTATTTTTTTGAAAACACAAAAGGAGCGAATTATTCCTTACATCATAGTTATGTTTTTTTATTGGTGGATGTATTACTTGAGTAGAAATTTTACGGACCAACCTATTGCTTTAAAATTCTTTTTCTTTGGTGTGTTTATATCAAGTAGCATAGGGTTAATTGTAAATAATTACATGAAAGTGAGCTTGCATGCAATGGCAACTAGTGCTTTATTGATGGCCGTATTATTAACTAATATGCATTATCCAATTGGAGATATATTCTGGGTATTACTCACTATACTATTAACCGGGTTTGTGATAAGTGCTAGGATGGTTGTGAGTGACCATACAAAAAATGAATTAATCGTTGGGTTTATAATTGGAATAGTAACTCAGTTAGCGGCATACTTTTGGGTCTTATAAGTTAAATTAAAATTAATATGTGGTATCGTTTAGGACAATTTATAATTAAGTTTAAGGTGGTTTTTTTAATCTCGGTAGCTTTGGTCACGGTGTTCATGGGCTATTTTGCTTCGCAGGTAAAATTAAGTTATGAGTTCACGAAAGCAATACCTGAGGACAATCCTAAATTTGCAATTTATAAAAACTTTGTAAAAAAGTATGGGGTAGATGCTACTACTGTAGTAATTGGTTTTCAAACCGAAAGTATGTACACTACCAAGGTTTTTAATAGTGTGTACGCATTACATAAGTCTATTAAATCAATTGCTGGTGTTACAGACGTTTTAAGTGTGCCCTATGCCTATACAATAAATAAGGATACTACTGCAAGTAAATTTATTGCAAGTAAACTATTCACCCCTCCGTATACTCAGGATAGCTTATTGCAATTACATAAAGCTTTATTCTTACAGTTACCCTTTTATAAAAATTTATTGTATAATAACAAGACTAATTCCTATTTGATGGCCGTAAGTTTCATGCCTGATTCCATTAATAGTGTTGCTAGAACCGCTATTATTAAGGCGTTAAATGAAAAAATAGCAACGTTTAGTAACGCTACCCAATTAGAAGTACATGTTAGTGGACTTCCTTATATCAGAACAGTACTTGCAGACCGTATAAAAAAAGAAATGGTTTGGTTTTTATTAGGTTCTCTTTTCCTATCTGCAATTACATTATTATTATTTTTCAGGTCTATTTCTGCGATGCTGTTAAGTTTAACCGTGGTGATAATGGGTGTTATTTGGAGTTTTGGAACGATGGTTTTATTAGGCCAAAAAATAACCTTATTAACTGCGCTTATACCACCGTTAATTGTAGTAATAGGGATTCCTAATTGTATTTATTTTTTAAACAAATACCATACAGCCTATAAGGCCACGGGAGACAAAGAAAAAGCACTTATACAAATGGTAGGACAAATGGGTATAGTAACGCTTTTCTGTAATATCACGGCTGCTATTGGATTCTTTGTATTTGCTTTTACTAAAAGCCCCTTATTGCAAGAATTCGGTTGGGTATCGGGATTAAATATCATGGCTTTATTTTTCATAAGCTTATTTTTTATTCCACCTGTACTTACTTATTTGCAACCGCCACAACCCAAGCACGTTAAATACCTTGATAATAAATTATTAGAAAAAATATTAGTCAAAATTGAAAGATGGACTTTTAACCATACGAAATGGGTTTTTGGCATTACCATTATATTGGTTGTGGTCTCCCTAGTTGGCTTAATGCAAATTAAACAAGAAGCTTTTATTGTGGATGACTTGCCTAAAAAAGATAAGTTGTATACTGACCTAAAATGGTTTGAAAAAGAAGGGGGTGGTGTAATGCCATTAGAAATTTTAATTGACACTAAAAAAAGAAATGGCTTGGTAAGGAGTATTCAACCTTTAGAAGCTATTGAATCGCTGCACAATTTTTTAGTGGAACAACCTGAGTTGGGAAAGCCAATTGGGATGGTGGAAGGCATAAAGTTTGCTAAACAAGCTTTTTACGATGGTGATAGTTTAGCCTATACAATTCCTTCAGGAACTGAAATGGCATTTATTGGTCCGTATTTAGCACCTGCACAAAATGCCGGTGTAAAGGCTTCCGTTAGTTCAAATCCTACTCAAATGTTAAGTAAGTTTATTGATTCTAATAAACAAGAAACAAGAGTAAGTGTAAACATGAAAGACATTGGGAGTGCGCAGTTACCTATTTTTATTAGTCGAATTGATAGCGCTACAAAAGCAATTTTTGATTCTAGTAAATACAATATTCAAATTACGGGGAGTAGTGTGACTTTTTTAGAAGGGAGTAATTTTATAATTAGAGGTTTAGGAGAGTCTATCTTCTGGGCTTTCTTATTAATTGCTATTTGTATGATATTCTTATTTAGGTCTTTCCCTATTTTACTTTGTTCGCTTATTCCTAATTTAATCCCACTTATTATCACTGCTGGTTTAATGGGTTGGATGGGTATATCTTTAAAACCATCAACGGTTTTAGTTTTTAGTGTTGCCTTGGGCATTGCTATTGATGTTACTATCCGCTTCCTTATTAATTACAAGCAGCAATTACCACAATTAAACAATAAAGTGGACCTAACATTAATTCAAACTATTAAACATACAGGAATAAGTATTATTTATACTTCTCTTGTATTGGTAGCTGGATTTATAATATTTTGTTTTAGTGATTTTGGTGGTACAAAGGCATTAGGCTGGCTAACTTCATTAACACTTATTGTAAGCACCTTAACTAATTTAGTTTTATTACCTGCATTAATTAAAACATTTATTAAGCAGAAGTAAGGATAGTTAAGGGAATAACTCTGCTAATGTTGCTTGCAGTGCCTGGCCTCTTAGGTCTTTGGCAATTATTTTACCGGTGGTGTCTAACAACACATTAAAAGGAATGCCTTCAATTTGATAGGTTGGTACTACAGTGCTTTCCCATTTCTTTAAATCACTTATATGTTGCCAGTTTAGCTTGTCCGCTTTAATGGCTTCTAACCAATTTTCTTTATTATCGTCCAACGAAACGCCTAATACGGTAAAGTTTTTATGCTTGTACTTTTCATAAGCAGTAACCACATTCGGGTTTTCACCTCTACAAGGTCCACACCAGCTAGCCCAAAAGTCAACTAATACATATTTTCCTTTAAAACTACTAAGTGTAACAATCTCTCCTTTTTCATTTGCCAGCGCAATTTCAGGTGCCATTGCCCCAATTGAGATTGGTGTTGCAGGCGTATTGGCTTGTACTTGGCTATTTAATAAATTGCTAAATTGAATAAGTGGCTCAGCTTTTGTTTTTTCAGCTGCAATTTTTGCCAAAGCTAATACTTTAGCAGTTTCCATTGACCTTAAGCTAATACCTAAAACATAATATAATAAGGCGGGACTAGTTGCGGTACTTAAAGTATTTTCTACAAATTGATTTAGTGCATTAATCTTGTTTGTTCTTTCAATTTGTAGCCAATGAATGCTACTATCTTTCCCTTTTTGTTGCTGCAATTGCGCTAAGTTATAAAGTGTGGCAAAAACTGAAGAATCTTTTTGCTTGTATGCAGTTAAGAAGTCAATAAGTGCTTGGCTATTTTTTGATCCTCTTACTTTGTATGCTTGGGCATTAGCGGCATCTGCATCAATTTGTATTTGCTCTTCATCATTTATAAACATTATTTCTAAGTCACTGTCTGTAGCTAGTCGGTAAATACCTTCTTGTTTGGCAATGAAATCAAATACGTATTTCCCGTCAGCACCTATTGTGGTTGAATCTAATGTGATAATTGGCTTCCCCCCATAAGGCACTTCTTGTAACATTAATTTTTGGTTACTTGCGTTTTGTATTGTGCCTGCAATAGTATAACGTGCATCACTATTTTTTTCTTTACATCCAATTAAACTAATGAAAAGGAAACCAAGAATTATGTTTAAAAATTTATTGTGCATATAGTAATTATTTAGAAAGTTTTTGTTCAAGAATTTGTGTTATTGTTTTTGGATCGGCTTTGCCTTTACTTATTTTTTTTACTTCTCCGACAAAAAGGCCTATCAAACCTTTTTTCCCTTTTTTATACGCTTCAACTTTATCTGTATTTTGAGCTAGTACCTGATCAACCCAACTACTCATTTCGTCTGTTGAATTAGATTGCAATAAGTTGTGTGATTGAGCAAATTGTAAAGGCGATTGTGGTTGTTCCATGATTGCTTTGAATACTTTCCCGCTAGCTACTGAAAAATTTAACTGGCCACTTTCTACTAAATCCAATAATTGAACAAGATAGGGGATGGCGCTAGTAAGCATTTTATAACTATGTTTTGATTCGTTTAAGTAGCCCCTAATAGGTCCTAGGATCCAATTAGCAGCAGCTTTATAGTGAGGCGTTTGCTTTGTCCAAGCAATATAAAAATCAGCTTCTTCCTTATGTTCACATAACTGTTCGATATCGTAATCGGAAAGTGAATATAATTGTTTCCATGTTTCCTTTAGTTCATTTGGAAGGGAGGGTAATGCGTCCTGAATATTTTTAATGTATTCATCCGTTAAATGAAATGGGGCTAAATCTGGGTCGGGGAAATACCTATAGTCATTCGCGTCTTCTTTGTCCCTAATTGAAAAAGTAGTATCATTATTGGCATCAAAACTTCTTGTTTGCTGAATAATGGTTCCTCCAGTTTCAGTAATTTGAATGAGTCGTTCAATTTCGAATTCTATTGCTTTTTTAATATTACGAATTGAATTTAAATTCTTTACCTCCACTCTTGTACCCAACTTGGTGTCGCCTTTTTCTCGGATTGATATATTTGCATCACATCTTAAACTTCCTTCTTCCATATTTCCATCACAAATGCCAATCCACCTCACTAGGCGCCTCACCTCGGTAACAAACAAAAAGGCGTCTTCTGCGGAATGAATACAAGGTTCGGTTACCATTTCAATAAGGGGTGTGCCTGCTCTATTTAAATCTATTAAGGTATCTGTAGCAGAAATATCGTGAATACTTTTACCTGCATCTTCTTCTAAATGAATTCTGTTTAATTGAATTATTTTTTCGCCTTCACTATTTTTGATGCTTACTTTTCCACCCACACAAATTGGGGTAGTGTGTTGTGATATCTGATAACCTTTAGGCAAATCTGGATAAAAATAATGCTTGCGTGCAAAGTAGTTGTCTTTTTCAATGTCGCATCCACAAGCTAGTCCCATTTTTATGGCGTACTCAATTGCTTTAGTATTTGTCTTAGGCAAAGTTCCTGGATGGCCCATAGTTATTGGGCTAATATGCGTGTTTGGTGCTGCACCAAAGGAAGCCGCGTCACCGCAGAATAATTTGCTATGTGTAGCCAATTGTGCATGAATTTCAAGCCCTATAACTGCTTCGTATTTTTCCAATGTCGCCATGCTACAAAAATACAGTATTAAACCAAAAATGCGGCCAAGGCCGCATTTTTAAATCAATTGTTAGCCTAAGTATTGGTCAGGCTATAAATCTGCCGAATTAATCTTTTTTGGGATAATGAGTTCAATGGTCTTTTTTTCGCCATTTCGATGAATTTCAAATTGTAATTTTTTACCTACTTCTAAATATTCCCATTTAAGATCATTCACTTCTGTAATGGTTTCGTCGTTTAATTTGAGTATAAGATCATTCACCTTAAAACCGGCCTTTTCTGCAAGTGAACCTTCTGTCACTTTTTTAACAACAACCCCTTCACCAACAGCAATGTCTTCAATGGAAATCCCAATTTTTGGCTTTTTATCATATTTACCTAGTAACCCTTCCATTTCAGGCATATTAGGAATTGCAAAGTTGAATCGCTTTCCGGGTAGCAGTTTGTTAGGTCCATTAAAATTATAAGCACGCACTTGTGGTACTACTTTATTTTTTTCAAGTTGTATGTGTATACTTGCTTTTTTCCCGTCTCTTAAGTACGTAATTTTTAATTTGTCTGCTGGGTTAAATGTCCCTACTGTTTCAAATAATTTTTGCGGGCCATCAATTTTTACCTCATTAACAAATGTAATAATGTCATTTACTTTTAAGCCTGCCTTTAATGCTGGACTAGCTTCCATTACCTCATTAATTTTCGCACCTTCTGGACAGGCTTCAGTGGCTACGCCTAGGAATGCTTTGTTTTGTATAGGAGGAATTTGATTCATTCCTAATTCCTTATCAAATGTGATTGCATCAAATTCATCTGAATCAAAAAGGTTTCCTTCAAAGGGGGCTTTTTTAGATTTACTAAAAATTATTTTGTGCTTACCCTGTCTATTTAAACGTGGATCATTTTTATCTACTTTCTCTCCATTAATAGTGATAATATCACCCTCTACTGTGATATTAATAGTGGTATCAATATTGATAATTTTAGGTTGCTTGTTTTTTGGCTCAATAGTCACTTCTACATTTTGTGCTTGCACTAGTCCCAAAATTGAAATACATAGCAGGAGGCTTATTAACTTTATTTTCATAAAAACTTTATTTAGTACGAAGAATTTTGTACATCAAAAATAGGAAAATAAATTAACTACGAAACAATTCGGAAATGTTAAATTTTCTTAAAAATGATGATTATTTATTCAGGCAAGAAAGAGCGCTGTAATACCAGTGTGGGGCACACTATTTATGTTAACTACCAGGAAGCCCTTAAATGTTCATCTAAGGGCTTCGTAATCAATTATTTAATAGTTTTAAATACTATTAAAGCATCTCTTTTATAGCCGTAATCACTTTTTCTAGTTGACTCGCATCTTGGCCACCCGCACTAGCTAATGTTTTTTGTCCACCACCACCACCTTTAATTAGAGGCGCAATTTTGTCTTTAATTATTTGTGGTGCCTGCCAATTCTTTTCATGTACAAGGCTTTCGCTAATTGCTAAGGCTACATTTGCTTTTCCTTCAGTAGCTGCAGTTAAGATTACTACTGATTTTGTATGTAATGCAATTAATTGATTGGCTAATTTCTTTAGATTATCCGCACTACTTAATGCAACTTGTTCACCCAAAAATGAAACACCATTAACCGAAATGAATGCGGTGCTAAATTTTTCAAACAACTCATTTACGACTAAGGCATCTTGACTTTCTAATTTTTTCGCAAGTTCTTTTTGGCTTATTAGTAATTCGGCAATAGTATCGTTCAAAACAGTAACACTTGACTGCTCATTCCATTCAGGGGCTTTAAATATACTATTCAATTTTTCAGCTTGCATAGCACAAGATGCTGTTAGTTGAATAATTTGTTTGTGAAGTTTTTCTTTAGCTTCTGTTAAATACATTGTTGCAGCATCACCTACTACCGCTTCAATTCTTCTCACACCTGCTGCTACAGAAGCTTCAGCCTTGAGTATAAAGTTTCCAATTTCTCCGGTATGGCCTACATGCGTTCCTCCGCATAATTCAATGGAATAGTTAGGATCCATTACTACTACACGTACTTTTTCTCCATATTTTTCTCCAAATAATGCCATTGCGCCCATTGCAATAGCTTCGTCCTTACTCATCTCTTTTATAACAACTGGAACATTTTCTTTTATTTTATCGTTCACTATTTTACGCACAGCTACAATTTCCGCATCTGTCATTTTTGCAAAATGAGAAAAGTCAAAACGTAATTGTTCTGTGTTCACTAAACTACCTTTTTGTGCCACATGTTTTCCTAAAACATTTCTAAGTGCTGCATGTAACAAGTGTGTAGCAGAGTGGTGTAAAGTAGTATTTTTTCGGTCCGTAGTGTTTACACTTGCTTTAACTTTTACGCCAATTGTGTTAGGTAAGGTATCTGTAAAATGAATGAATAAATTATTTTCTTTCTTAGTGTCGGTAACGGCTAATGCAGTTCCATCTTCAAATAACAGTGTACCAGTATCTCCTATTTGTCCGCCACTTTCAGCATAAAAAGGTGTTGCAGCTAATACCCATTGGTAGGCTTCTTTTCCTTTCGCTTTTACGTTTCTATATTTAATGATAGTAGTAGCCGCTTCGGTTTGTGTATAGCCAATGAATGCTGTTTCAGTATCTTCTGTTACTTGTATCCAATCGCCTGTGTCTATTGCTGTGGCAGCTCTGCTTCTATTTTTTTGCTGCTGCATTTCATTTTCAAATCCCGCCTCATCCACTAGTAGTTCATTCTCACTTGCAATTAACCTTGTCAAGTCTACAGGGAAACCAAAGGTGTCAAATAGTTCAAAAACTAGTTTTCCTTCAATGGTAGCCCCTTTTTCATGTGTACTGATAATATCATCCATTCTTTTTAATCCCTTTTCTAAAGTGCGTAAAAAACCATCTTCTTCTTCTTTCACCACTTTGCTTACAAATTCTAATTGTGCATTTAATTCCGGAAATACATGTTCAAATTGTTTTGCTAATATGGGCATTAATTGATGCAGTAAGGGTTGCTTGTAATCGAGGTAAGAATAATAGTATCTCACAGCCCTTCTTAAAATTCTTCTTATTACATATCCTGCACCAGTATTGGCCGGTAGTTGCCCATCGGCTATAGTGAATGCAATTGCACGGATATGATCTGCTAATACTCTAAAAGCGATTGCTTGTTTACTATCGCTATAGTCATATGTTTTACCTGTAATTGTTGCCACAGCTTCAATGGTGCCTGTAAACACATCGGTATCGTAGTTGCTCTTTTTACCTTGAATGGCACGTACTAACCTTTCAAATCCCATACCTGTGTCCACATGTTTATTTGGCAATGCTTCTAAACTGCCGTCTTTTTTTCGATTGTATTGGATGAATACATTGTTCCATATTTCAATTACCTGAGGATGATCGTTATTTACTAAATCACGCCCTGGTACTTTTGCAATTTCTTCATCACTACGCATGTCCACGTGAATTTCGCTGCAAGGCCCACATGGTCCTGTGTCACCCATTTCCCAAAAATTATCCTTCTTGTTTCCGAAAATAATACGTTCTTCAGGAACCCATTTTCTCCATTCTTTTAATGCTAAACTTGACTGCGGTAAATTTTCAGCAGGGTCTCCTTCAAAAACAGAGACGTATAATTTATTTGGATCTAACTTGTATTCTTTTGTTAATAATTCCCAACTCCATGCAATAGCTTCTGTTTTAAAGTAATCTCCAAAGCTCCAGTTGCCCAACATTTCAAACATAGTGTGGTGATAGGTGTCTACACCCACTTCTTCTAAGTCGTTGTGTTTTCCGCTAACACGTAAACATTTTTGTGTATCGGCTATTCTAGTATGAGTAGGAATTTGATTCCCTAAAAAGAAATCTTTGAATTGGTTCATACCTGCATTTGTGAAAAGCAAGGTCGGGTCATTTTTTACAACTATTGGTGCTGATGGCACAATGGTATGCCCTTTAGATGCAAAAAAATCTAAAAACTTTTGTCTTATTTCGGTACTGGTCATCATGTCGCTATATATTTAGGCAGTGTGCTGAATTTAAAAAGCTATATTTGTAAGGTTTTTAAAGTCCTCAAAGGTAAGGAATTGACCCTTTTTAATGGACTTTATAGCAATTAATCATTAGGTAAATGAAGAAAATAAAATACTTCTTTAATACGCATACGCTTCGCTTTGAAAAAGTCGAAGTGCCGTTAAGAGTGAGGCTATTACAACTCTTCGGTTTTATTGCTGCCTCTATTGTTACAGGTATACTAATAGTTGTTATTCTTTTCCAATATATCGACTCTCCGAAGGAAAAATTATTAAGACAACAAAATACCGCTTTTAGGGATAGTTATAGTGTTTTGCAAGAAAGGCTAAAGCAGGTTGAATTGCAAATGATAGAATTAGAGGACCGGGACAATGAAGTGTATCGTTCCATTTTCGAGGCTACGCCAATTCCAGATAGTGCAAGGGTGCAAGAAATGCAAGCAAAAAAAGAGGTACGCTTAATTCAAAGTTTATCTAATAATGAGCTCATCGAGGACATGAAAAATCAGCTCAACAACCTAAGCTTGAGGATGGCTTTTCAGTCTAATTCTTTTGTAGAAATTACTACGATGGTTAAGAATAAGGAAAAATTACTAAGAGCTATTCCTGCTATACAACCTGTTAGTAATAAAAATTTAAAAAGGGTCGCATCTGGATTTGGGTATAGAATTGATCCTTTGTACAAGGACTACCGTTTGCATGCGGGCTTGGACTTTTCAGCTCCAATGGGTACTCCCATTTATGCTACTTCGGATGGTGTAATACAGGCTGCTGGTTTTAATACCGACGGCTATGGGAATAAAGTAGTAATTAATCATGGGTATGGCTATCAAACTTTGTATGCGCATATGGTACGCGTGAAAGCCAAGGTAGGGCAGTCTATAAAAAGGGGAGAGGTAATTGGCTATGTAGGAAGTACTGGTAAAAGTACGGGTGCGCATTTACACTATGAGGTAATTAAAAGAGGAGCCAAAGTTGACCCCGTATATTATTTTTTTAATGATTTAACGCCAGCGCAATTTGACCGAATGTTAAAGGCAGCGGCGGCTAATAAACAAAGCCTAGACTAAATGGAACCTGAAATAATGCTATACCTAAATAGGATCATGAATAGTATTGGTATATTTTTTTTGTGGCTAACTTTAAATTCCACACTAGGCATTATGTGGGGCTATGCATTTATTGAAAAACATTGGCAACTTGGTAATGTACTATTTTATATTTTTTTACTAACGAGTCTTGCAGGCCTATTATATGTGCTTTATAAAATTTGGATAAAACCAGTTGGTTTTAAAATTCATTAATGCATTTTGTAGTTTAACTACTATGGTCTGCTATTATTTTCCAGCCTTGTTTTGTTTTTCTAAAAATTAAGGTAAAGTGTCCACCCATATCGCCAACGGTTCTTTTTAGATGCCATTTTCCAACAACGAAATAATGGGCTTTATCTAAGGGTTTCATATTGAGTATATCAAAGTGTAGCTTACCCATTTGGGCAGTATCGGGGTAACTTTTCTTATAATTGGCTAGCGTTTTACCGAAACCATAAGTAGGACCGTTTTTGCCTACAAATACTAAGCTGTCATTTTTCCAATAGCCAATCATGAAAGCTTCAATGTTGCCATCATTCCATGCTTTTTCTTGTTTTGCTAGTATTTGTTCGATTGCTACTATATCATTGTTTTGTGCTATTGAAAGGATCGTAATAAATAAGGCCAAACAAGTGAGTATTTTTTTCATGAGATAGTGAATTATGACTTAATAGTTATTTGATAGTATTCAAAAGGTAAGAAAAAGTAATTAAAACTACTTAATTTGTGTACATGACTTATAAGGTACAAC
>CAJATB010000260.1 GCA_903944755.1 uncultured Bacteroidota bacterium | reverse complement strand
TGTCCATTCTTTTAATCCATTCTTGGTTGAACCATTTTGCTTTTTCGTAATCGAATTTAGCGCCACCTTTATGCACCCTGTCTAAAGAAAAACTTGCTATGAGTTCGTCTAAAGTAAATATTTCCTTATCTGTTCCGTCGTTCCAGCCTAGCATTGCCAGTAAGTTCACAAATGCTTCTGGGACAAAGCCTCTTTCTTTAAATCCAATGGTTTTTTCATTTGTATTTGGGTCGGTCCAGTCCATAGCAAATACAGGAAACCCTAAACGGTCTCCATCACGCTTGCTTAATTTTCCGTTTCCGTCTGGCTTTAAAATTAAAGGTAGATGCGCCCATTTAGGCATCTTGTCCAAGCCAAATAAATATTTCCATAATAAGATATGAACTGGTGCACTAGGCAACCATTCTTCGCCACGAAAGGCGTGTGTAATTTCCATTAAATGATCGTCCACCACTACCGCTAAATGGTAAGTGGGCATGCCGTCGGCTTTTAATAAAACCTTATCGTCAACTGCCTCGGAATCAAAACTTACTTCTCCTCTAATTTCGTCGGTAAAAACAATAGTTTCATTATCAGGAATTTTTATTCTTACAACATGGGGAGTTTGGTTTTTCAATAATTCAGCCACTTCATTTTCAGGAAGGGATAATGAATTTTTCATTTCCATTCGGTGCGCTCGACTATATTGAAAATTTGGAATTATTTTTCTTTTTTCTTCTAATTCAGTAGCAGTGTCAAAAGCGTAGTATGCATTCCCTTGAGCGATTAGGGTGTCGGCATATTTCTTATAATTTGCCTTGCGTTCACTTTGACGGTAAGGGCCGTATTTACCTCCATGTATTGGGCTTTCATCGGGTGTAAGTCCGCACCATGCTAGCGTGTCTAAAATATATTGCTCAGCACCTGGTACAAAACGGGATTGGTCGGTGTCTTCAATGCGTAGAATAAAATCCCCATTATGGTGTTTTGCAAACAAATAATTAAATAATACTGTCCTTACGCCACCCAAGTGCAAACCACCTGTGGGAGAGGGTGCAAACCTTACTCTAACCTTTGAATTCATGCTATTTTTTATTTCCACAAAGATAATATTCAAATGGGCAAAAGAACTATTTATATTTGGGTATGTATTTAATCAAAACACCTTGGCTTTTAAAAGCATTTTATCCAAAATGTACCTGGGATATTCCTAGTAAGGGAAAGGTGGTGTATTTGACATTTGACGACGGACCACACCCCCAAGCTACTGCATTTGTTTTAGCGGCGTTAAAGAAATATAATGCAAAAGCAACTTTCTTCTGTATTGGTAATAATGTGTTGGCTTATCCTAATATTTATTCAAGCATTTTAAAGGAGGGGCATGCCGTTGGGAATCATACCTATGATCATTTAAATGGCTGGAAAACCGATTTGAATACTTACCGTGAAAATATCAAATCCGCGGCTAAATTAATTGACAGTCCATTGTTCAGACCTCCTTATGGGCGCATCACAAATGCGCAAATAAAACAAATAGTACAGGCAGCTGATTTGCCAAACAAAATAATAATGTGGGATGTATTAAGTGGTGATTTTGATTTAAAACTTACTGGAGTAACCTGCGCAAATAATGTGATTCATAATGCAAGGTCGGGTTCCATTATTGTTTTTCATGACAGTACAAAAGCTTGGGAACGTTTAGAGGTAGCATTGCCTTTAGTATTACAACATTTTTCAGATTTAGGATTTAGAATGGATGTTTTGCCAACTAATTTAACATAAAAAAAAGGCCAAGGTAGAAACCTCGGCCGTATAATCCGTACCCTATAAAAAACAAAGTTTAAGTCAAATTGAGTAGCGTTGATAGCTTAATACATACCATAAACGCTGAAATATATAGATTTAGTATGCAAAGCGTGAAAAATTTCCTTCTTTTGTACTTAAACACAGTTAGTTATGCGTTGGATTGATACACATGCCCATGTTTATGCTGAAGAATTAATGCCAGCTTTAGATATAGTAGTGAAAAATGCAATATCAAATGGGATTGATCGTATTTTAATGCCAGCCATTGATAGTAATACTTTACAAGCGATGTTGGAAGTGGAAGAAAAATATCCCAATAATTGTGTTTCCATGATGGGATTGCATCCTTGTTATGTGAAAGAAAATTATTTAGAAGAATTGGCGATTGTAGCAGAATGGTTAGGTAAAAGAAAGTTTATAGCAATAGGGGAGATAGGATTGGATTTTTACTGGGATAAAACATTTACAGCGCAGCAACATAAAGTATTTGAACAGCAAATGCAATGGGCATTAAATTACAATTTACCTATTGCAATTCATACTCGCAATGCAATGCAAGAAACTATTGAAGCTGTGAAACCTTTTGCAAAAAAAGGGTTACGTGGCTTGTTTCATTGTTTTAGTGGAAGCAAAGAGTCCGCGGAACAAATAATTCAAATGGGTTTTCACCTTGGGCTGGGCGGGGTGCTTACCTACAAGAACGCAGGTGTGGCGGAAGCCATTACTGAAATACCAATGAGGTGGTTGGTATTAGAAACAGATGCGCCCTATTTATCACCTGTGCCTTATCGTGGAAAAAGAAATGAACCAGCTTACATGATTGAAGTAGCTAAAAAGTTGGCTGAAATAAAAAAACTTCATTTACATGAAGTTGCTGCAATTACTACTGCGAATGCAGAAAATCTTTTTGGTTTACTGCCTTAGTTTTTCTTGAATACGCGCTACCATTTTTCTCGATCCAATATACAAAGGCACTCTTTGGTGTATGCTTGTGGGTTGAATATCTAAAATGTTTTCGTTGTGAGTAGTAGCTAATCCTCCAGCTTGTTCTGCAATAAAAGCTAAGGCATTCGCTTCAAAGGTTAACCTGAGTTTTCCGTTTGGATATTGGGTAGTTGGGGGATATAAAAATACACCTCCCTTTAATAAGTTTCTGTGAAAGTCGGCAACCAATGAACCAATGTAACGGCCCGTCATCCTTTGTGTTTTACATTCGTGTAAATAATCTTTAATGCCTTGGTCAACTAAATCGTAGGAAAGCCCATCATTGATTGAAAATATTTTTCCGTCTTCTTTGCATTGCATACTAGGGTGGGACAATACATATTCGCCTAAAGTGCTTTCATAAGTAAATCCATTTACACCCATGCCAGTAGTAAAAACTAGCATAGTAGAAGGGCCATATAAAATATAGCCTCCTGCTACTTGTTGTCGTCCTTTTTGTAGAAAATCTTTTTCTGTCAGTGGTTGGCTTGGAGCGGATTGTTTTTTGTAGATAGAGAATATAGTTCCAATAGAAACATTTACATCTATATTACTTGATCCATCTAGTGGGTCAATAGTGACGATATATTTTCCATCGTTTTTTAAATCAATAAAACTTTCTGTTTCTTCAGAGGCTATGCCACATGCTTCGCCTCCTTTTGATAACGCTCTTGAGAATCGAGTATTTGCTAGCAGGTCCAGTTTTTGCTGGTGGTCACCTCCTGAATTTTGTGCACCTACATTACCCATTATATCAATTAATCCCGCTTTATTTATTTCTCTATTAACCACTTTAGAGGCTAGTGCAATATCCCTTAATAGCTGAGATAGTTCGCCCGCCGCATTTGGGTATTGGCTTTGATTGCTTTTTATAAACCTGTCAAGTGTAATGCCTATTGGCAAATCAATTCTAGATTTTTCCATACTGTCCTTAATTATTAGTGTAGTTATCCCTAAAGTTAATTATAAAAACTAATAGATGTTAGTAAAACTAAAAAAGGATTGCCGTCACTTCGTTCCGGCATCCTTTTGGGGTATGAAAATAACACAGCAACCCAGCGGGCACTTTGTGCCCTTGGTTTTTTTATTCAGCCAATGCGAGCTCGAAACGAGTTTCGGCTCTTTTGCCTAAATAAAAAACCCACCCCGTGTTCCGGGGTGGGTTGCTGTGTTGTTTTGCAGAGAGGAAGGGATTCGAACCCCCGATACGTTGCCGTATACACGCTTTCCAAGCGTGCTCCTTAAACCACTCGGACACCTCTCTATAAGGTCTGCGAAGTTAAAATAAATAGTTGGCTTTATTTGGTGAATTAGCTAAAACTTAGTGTTCTTTTAAGCTTTCATTTACGCGTTCGTTGTATTCCAGCGGTTCTGTTTTCCAATTCTTATTATAGGGTACAAACCAACCTAACCAAACGGAACGAGACAATCGCATTATTAAGGGTTGTATAAAAAGCAACATTACGATTGCCGTTCCCATCCAATAAAAAATTCTATTATCATCTAATTCAAATGTCATACCTATAAGTACTTTCCATGCTACAAATGTCGCAACAAAATAAGCCACTGTTAATGCATAACTCACATAGCCAGTTCCATAATAAAAACCTACTTCAATTTCAGTTGGTTGACCACAAACCGAGCAATGTTCATTCATGGTTGTGATATTGGATAAATCGTATGGATTTTTTGAGGTAAACAATTCACCTTCTCTGCATCTTGGGCACTTATTGGTAAGGGTGCTCCATAAATAGTTTGTACTCATCCTGCAAAGATAGACAATATTGGTAGCTAGGCAATAAGTTGCTCCATCTGGATGCCTCGGGAGCCTTTAATTAAAAAACAATGGCCTTTAAAGTTTTGCTGATTTAGCCAATCCTTTGCCAAAAGTGCATCCTCAAAATAGATATAGGGATGTTTACAAGCTTTAAAATCACCTCCAACTAATATAACTTTCTCAAAAGTAAACTGCTCAATAATACTAATTAATTCCTGATGTTCGGCTATACTTAATTTACCTAATTCCCTCATGCCTCCAAGAAATAAAATTTTATGAGGTGCCTGTAATTTTCCAAAATTTTCAATGGCCAATTTCATGCTACTTGGGTTGGCATTATAGGCATCTAAAATAATATCATTTTCCTTCCAGCGCATTAGTTGTGACCGGCTATTAGTAGGAGTATAGTGTTCTAAAGCGATTTTAATTTTTTCAGCGGGCACCTTAAAATGCATTCCAATTGTAACTGCGGCAAGTACATTTGGCAAATTGTAATCACCGACTAATTGTGTTTGAATATGTTGGATATTAAAACCTTTTGTAAATTCAACGGCTAGCATTCCATTATTACTATGTGCAACAGCTTGAACAATTCCAGTTTTAGTGCCATAACTTATTACTTCAGGGATACCTTCGCTCATTTGAACCAGGTAATCGTAGTCGCTCATTATAAAAGCAGCACCTTTATTAGCACGCAGATAATCAAATAATTCCCCCTTTCCTTTTTTAACCCCGTCCTCGCTTCCAAAACCTTCTAAATGGGCTTTGCCACAATTGGTGATTAGCCCAAAATTAGGCATGGCATAAGTACAGTAACTTTCAATTTCTTTCAAATGGTTTGCGCCCATTTCAATTACGGCCATTTGCGCATCTGCATGAACGCTTAATAGGGTAAGAGGTACGCCAATATGATTATTTAAGTTCCCTACTGTAGTATAAGTTATAAAGTGGCTTGATAAAACGGCAGCTACTAATTCTTTAGTAGTTGTTTTACCATTACTTCCTGTAATCCCGATAAATGGTATTGTGAATTTAGTCCTATGTAATTTAGCAAGTGCTTGTAGGCATAATAAGCTGTCATCTACTTTAAATACTTGTTCCTTCCATTTAGTATCCAATATAATTTCTTCATCTACTATTGCATAGGAAGCGCCAGCTTCTAAAGCATTTTTTGCAAAAAGGTTGCCATTAAAATTAGGCCCCTTAAGTGCAAAATAAAGATCACCTGCTTTTAGTTTTCTTGTGTCAGTTTGTACTTGAGGATGCTGCTTAAAAATTTCGTACAAGAATTCAATAGAAGGAAGCTGCTTCATATTTGATACAATTTTTAGCTATTTGTAGAAGAAAGCAAACAAGTCGCTAATGCAACAAGTCCTTCTTCTCTGCCAGTGAAGCCCATTGTTTCTGTGGTAGTTGCTTTTATTGAAATTGCATTTTTTTCTAGCTTTAAAATGCTTGCAATACAAGTTTGCATTGCTTCAACATAAGGTTTTATTTTTGGTGCTTCTAAACATAAAGTGGAGTCGATGTTTACGATTTCGTAGCCTTGCGCAGTAATTAAATCATAAGTCCTTTGCAATAAAATTTTGCTATCTATGTTCTTATAGGCATTATCGGTGTCAGGAAAATGTGTACCAATATCACCAAGCCCCAACGCGCCCAAAAGTGCATCGCAAATTGCATGTAATAATACGTCAGCATCACTGTGTCCTAAAGCTCCTTTATGATGAGGAATTTTAACGCCTCCAATCCATAAATCTCTGCCTTCGACTAATTGGTGAAAATCAATACCTGACCCTATACGTAATTTCATTATTAATTTTTCTTAAAAGGGTTCAGTCTTTGTAATAAACTGGGTTTGCTATCATCAACAGCATTAGGTGTATCCATTCCAAAAGCAGATACTGCACATCTAAAGCCAATATTACTATTGGATTTGTCTTGGTCAAGATATCTTCTAGTCCCTGGGTTTAACCAGTAGGGGCGATCTGCCCAACTACCGCCTTTATACACTCTCGATTTATTTGAAATTAAGGTAGTATTACCTGTTTCATAACTAGCAATATCAGGATTGTCGCCATCAATGGTATTGTTGCTTCTGTATGGGTTAAAATCATCCATATCAATTGAATTCATAGGGCGATAAATATCCGCGACCCACTCATTCACATTGCCACTAATATTGTAAAGACCAAGGCCATTTTGCATAAAGCTTGTCACTTTTCCAGGGAAACCGGCGCCGTCATTTGAGTAACCAGTCATGCCCATATAATCCCCACTTCCGTTTTTGAAATTGGCCATAAACATGCCTTCTTTGTTTCCCTTTTTTGCGCTTGTATTTCTTAATCCGTCGTTTCCGTTTGAGCTCCAAGGATAAGGTGAATCAGATGCTACAATACTTGCATTAGGGAAAGATGAATTTTTACCCGCTTTGGGATTATTGAAATTAGAGATGTAATTTTTTTGACTAGATATCTTTGCGGCATACTCCCACTCAGCTTCTGTTGGTAAACGGAAATCAGGAATCATAACATATTCGTCTAAATTATTTTTAGATTTTAAACGTGCTGTAGTAACTGTTTTTTGTGCTGAATCTTTTGGGCCACCAATTTTACCTAAGTAAGGTGCTTTTGGATCAATTAGACCATTTCTAATTAAAGTTTTTTCGTTCGCTCTATCGGTTCTCCATCTGCAATAATTATTCGCTTGTTCCCATGTAACTCCAACAACTGGGTAGTCGTTAAAAGCCCTTGCTCTAAAGTAACCTTCAACCATTGGTTCGTTATAAGATAAATCAGTTCTCCAAACTGTAGTGTCTGGAAGTGCCGCCTTTATTATAGAATCTTTACCTAAGGGTCTGAATACCTTCTCTAACCAATGTAAGTAATCTCTGTATTTTTTGTTGGAAACCTCATATTGGTCAATTCTAAATGAACTTACAGTTACGCGTCTAAGGCTATTATTCCAGTCGCCCATTACGCTTTCTTGGTTCAAGCCCATTGCAAAAGTTCCGCCTCGCATTAGGATGGTTTCTGCAAAAGGGTCGTCTTTCGATGCTGCCATAGACACATTTTTCACTGCCTTTTGTTCCGAAAAAGAAGACATTGTTGGCCCTAATAATAGTATGGCGAAAAACAGTAGAATACTATTTATAAAATTCATATAAAATAATTAATCAAAAATACAGTTAAAATATACCGCGAATATAGCTAGTTTTTCTTCATTTATTCAAATGGGGCTGTATTCTTATGTTACTAAAAGCCTAATTTTAGGCAATGAATAGGGTTGTATTATTGTTAATTTTATTTTCTTTAATTTTTAACCCCACCATAAAGGGTCAAAATAGCCCTTTGTCCAGTGGTCAGTGGGCGAAACTAGCTGTTGGAAAGCAGGGCATATTTCAGCTTACTGGAAACCAATTAAGGCAGATGGGATTGCTTATTCCATGCACTTCGAGCCAAATTCAATTATATAGTTTTAATCTTGCCAATTTACAGGAAACGCAGGCGGCAAATAGGGTCGTTGGACTAGTTGAAAATGCAATACAGGTGAATGATGGAGGAGATGGAAAATTTGACGAATCAGATCATTTTTTATTTTACAGCGAAGGCCCAATTCAGTGGAGATTTAATGAAATGGATAGCCTTTTTGACCACTTTAATAATTCAACTAAGGATAGTGTTTATTTTTTTTTAACGCTTGGTGCAAACGGAAAGCGTATTTCAACGGCTGCGGTCCAAAATAATTATGACAAAATTATTGATCAGTTTGATGAAAGGTGGTTAATTGAAAAAGATACCATTTCATTGTTGAATAGTGGTCAGCTATGGTTGGGTAATACCATGGGGCAAGGCAGTGGCAAACAATCAAAATTAACTTACACGCTAAACACAGAGGGGATAAATATTGGTGCGCCAATAAAATTTAAAACCAGCTATGCTGCTGCTAGTGTTTCTGTGCCAGGTAATTTTATATTAAAATGGAATGACCAATTAGTACATTCTGCTTCCATTAATCCTATATCAGGGCTTGTTTATGATGAGACAGCTATTTTAAAAAAATTCAATTTTGAATGGAAGTATAACGCTGTAATACCATTGCCAAACACTGCGAATGTATCAATCGATTTTGCAAGTAGTGCAATAAATAGTTCAGGATGGATTGATTTTATTCAAATGCATGCAAAGAAAAATATTGGATTTTTTAATACACGCTCCTTTAGTTTTAGGAATAGTATAACTACTAATAACAGGCTTGCTGTTCAATATAAAATACAAGGTGCTGACGCCACTACAATGGTTTGGGATGTTTCCCGCCCAGCAAGCCCTATTAATATGCAAATAACTATTCAGACTGGTGGTGTTGGGAGTTTTGTGCATGTAAGTGACACCGTTAATGAGTTTATGGCAGTGCAACAGCAATCAGTTGAAAGTCCTTTTTTTGTAGGTAAAATAGCTAATCAAAACCTACTAGGTTCAGTTAATGTTGATTACATTATTATAACACCAATTGCTTATAAAAATGCAGCTATTAAACTACAGGAATTCCATAATAATGCAAATAATTTAAAGGTAGGGATTTTGATGGCAGAGGAAATTTATAATGAATTTTCGGGTGGCCAAGTGAGTCCAATAGGTATTAGAAATTGCATAAAATATTTGGTAGAAAAAGCAGCTATACAAAAAGCAAGTCCTCCAAAATATTTACTGTTATTAGGCATTGGGAATTTTGAACTAAAAAAGCTAAATAGTACAACACAAATTCCAACCTATCAAAGCGTTAATTCCACCAGCTTATTGTCGAGCTACACGTCGGACGATTATTATGGTTTATTGTCGGACGGTGCAAGTATGAGTGCCAATAATAATGTGACGGAACTTGCGCTGGCTATTGGAAGGCTCCCTGTTAGAAATGTCGCTGAAGCGGATACACTCGTTGAAAAAATAATTCAATATCAGCAGGGTTTGAATGGAGGTGCTTGGAAAAATCAACTGACCTGGGTTGCCGATGACGGGGATTATAATTTACACTTACAAGACGCCGAGGAGATTACGCAAAATTTACAAAAGAGGTCGCCGTTATGGAATCATAAAAAGTTATACTTGGATTTATATAAGGCAACTACTACTACCACAGGAAACACATACCCTGCTTTAGTTACAGACTTAAATCAAGTAATAAATAATGGCTCATTAATAGTAAACTATACTGGCCATGGCAACTATTTAAGGTTATCGGAAGAAGCAGTAATTTCGGATGCTGGCATTGCACAATGGGATAATAGGGGTAAACTTCCTTTGATGATTACTGCTTCATGTGATTTTGCACCATACGATCAACCTCAACAAAGTCCTATTGGGTTTGACGCACTTATGAAAAATGGGAAAGGTATTGTTGGCGTAGTTGCGGCAAGTAGGTTAGTATTTGCCTACAGCAATAAACAACTAAATGATTTATTTATACAGTCCTTATTGGTTCCCGATACGGCTAGTAAAATGAGCACCATTGGAGAGGCGTTGAAGCGCGCAAAAAATAAATACTGGTCGCTAGTTCCAGACCGCGTAAATGCTTTCAAATTTTCTTTATTGGGTGACCCAGCAATGAAATTGGCGGCGGTGAAGTATAAGGTGAAATTAGCTACTATTAACCAAAAGCAATTTATTGGCTCGGATACACTAACTGCTGGAGCCATTTATAAAGTAACTGGCAAAATTGAAGATAATGGTGCCGTGAAATCTAATTTTAACGGGGTGGTTGAATTGGTTTTATATGATGCAGTAAAAAATATAAACACCATTGCTAATTTACCTGCAAGCATGCCGGTTTCTGTTGCGGTACAAGAAAATATTTTATTTAGAGGGAAGGCTGATGTCGGTAACGGTGCTTTCGCCATTGAATTTATATTACCCAAAGAAATGGTTGGCACGAATGGCGCGTTAAAAATGCAATTATATGCAAGCAATGAAAAAGAAGATGCGATTGGAGTGTACAATGAAATTTTTGTTAATAATAAATTAGATAATAGCTTTTCAGATACAGTAGGTCCCGCTATAAAAGCGTTTATAAATGATACCAATTTTGTTGATGGTACTTGGGTTACCACAAATGCAAAATTGTTAATCAATCTAGCAGATAGTGCCGGTATTCAAACTTCAGGTAATGCTTTAGGCCATGACATTGTACTTGTGATTGATGGAAATTATAAAAATCCAATTCTACTTAATAACTATTATACAGCTGCAATTAATACTTACCAAAAAGGTAGTATCGTTTACGCATTGCCACTATTTTCAGAAGGCAAGCACACGTTAATTATTAAGGCTTGGGATTTACTAGGTAACTCAAATACGGACACGCTATTTTTTGTAGTTCCACCCACTGAAAATGCAATGCTTAGAAATTTTTCTATTTCTCCCAACCCTGTTGGTGCTAGTGCAAGATTCAGTTTTGAGCATAATCAGCCAAATACGCCACTGAAACTACAACTTGAAATTTTTGATATTAATGGTAGTAGGGTATTTTCAAAACAGCTGGAGGAGACCTATACCAGCAACCTAGTCGTTATTAATTGGGATGCTAGTGGGGCTAATGGAGCAAGACTATTGCCAGGGTTCTATTATTGTAGAATTCTTGCTACAGTTAATAAATCAACTATTTCTTTACCGAGTAAGTTTGTTAAATATTAGCGAATTGTAATATCAATTATTTACCTTTATTACGCTATTCATAAATATTCAATTACATGATTCAAAATAAATTACGCCTTTTAGTCCTTTTGGTGCTAACTGTATTTTCTTCAATAGGGTTAATGGCTCAAGCTGATTCTATTAATATACAAAGCACAGCAGTTCCCTTTTTACTTATATCACCAGATGCACGTTCAGGTGGAATGGGTAATTTGTCTTTGGCTATGGCACCGGAAACTAATGATTTATTTGGGAACACAGCAAAGTTGCCGCACTTAAAAGAGTCGAGGGCGTTTTTAATAAACTATACGCCTTGGCTAAAAGATTTAGGGTTGAATGATGTGTATTTAGCGAGTGCTGGTTTTTATCAAAAATTAAATGATAATAATAGTATCAATGCTTCATTAAGGTTTTTTAGTTTAGGTAATATTGATTTTACCGATCAGGATAATAATCCACTTGCTTCACAAAGGCCATCAGAGTATAGTCTTGATTTTGGGTACAGTGTTTTACTCACAGATCAGTTTAGTGTGGGTGTGACATTAAGGTTTATTCATTCTAAATTGGTGCAAGGTGCTTTAGGGCCCAACCTTACTAATTATCGTGCGGGTAACACATTAGCGGGGGACATTAGTTTATATTATAAACAAAACGAAGACATGCAAGGTTTTCATGGCGGCTTGTTACTTTCTAACTTAGGAGGTAAAATAAGTTATACCAATGATTCAAGGGATAAGTCCTTTATACCTGCAAATATTGGTTTGGGTATTGGTTACCTGAATAAGTTTGATAACGCAAATTCTATTGAATTTGGAGTGGATGTAAATAGGTTAATGGTGCCCAAAACACCTATAGGTCAAGACAGGGAAAGTGAAGTAGTAAGACAATATTATTCGCAATCGGTTGTGAGTAGTTGGTTTAATTCGTTTTCTAGCAAATATGGAATGCCAATTGGGGAGTCTTTAAAGGTTTCAGCTGGTGCAGAATATAATTATACTGACCGTTTTTTCATTAGAGCAGGTTACTATATTGATAATAATAAAAACTTAGGGAATATGCAATATTTTACCTTAGGTACTAGCTTTCAATATGAAAACTCAAGGTTTCATATTTCCTATTTAGTTCCTTCTGGAGGAGGAATTACTAAAAATCCACTCTCTAATACCCTAAGATTCGGAACTGTTTTCAATTTCTAACTTTCTTTTTGCCTATTTTTGTTGACCATGTCAGCAATTATCAAAATCGTAAATAAAAGTCACCATCCTTTGCCAGCCTATGCGACCTCGGGTTCATCTGGTATGGATTTAAGGGCCTTTATTACCGAGCCAATTTCATTAGCACCACTTAGTCGCATTTTGGTCCCTACGGGCCTTTTCTTAGCCATCCCTTATAATTGGGAAGCGCAAATTAGGCCAAGAAGTGGGTTGGCTATTAAACAAGGTATTACTTGCTTAAACACGCCAGGCACTATTGACGCTGATTACAGAGGGGAACTAAAAGTCATATTGATTAACTTGTCCAATGAAACTCAAATCATAAAGGATGGGGATCGTATTGCTCAAATTGTTTTTCAGGCTGTTGAAAAAGTAGAATGGGAATTAGCCGAGGAACTTGAGGAAACGGAAAGAGGGGAAGGAGGATTTGGTCATACGGGTAAACAATAAAAATAATATGAAGCATTCGGCCCTCTTACTATTTACCATCATTATTTTTGCATCTTGTTCTAATTTAAGAAAAGTGCAAGTGATTAAAGATGCCTTATCAAAAAGCGATACTGCACAATATCAATTATTGTCTGAAAAATCGGTGGTAGATTCAGCCGTTATTGTGAAAGAAATCGTTGATAAAATTACATTGACTAAACTAGATTTCACCACTATGAATGCGCGCTTAAAGGTGGATTATGAAACAATAAAAAATGCGGACACCTATATTGCGAATATTAGTATAAAGAAGGATAGCGCCATATTTGTAACAATGAGGGGGGCAATGGGTGTAATTGGCTTGAAAGCATTGATTAATAAGGATACAGTGGTGTTAATTTATCCACTTGAGAAAAAAACAGTGATAAGGCCAATAAGTTACCTGCAGGAGATTATTAAAATCCCTTTTACTTTTTCAACGATTCAGGATTTTTTAATTGGCAATCCTATATTTATGGATAGTACCAATGTGGTTTCTTATAAAATGGATGAAAAAAAATTACAAGTAAGTTTATTGGGTGTTTTATTTAAAAATTTAATTAGTTTGAGTGAGGATAATTCAAAAATTATTCACTTAAAATTAGACGACATTGACTTGAACCAACACCGCACTTGTGATATCAGTTATAGTGATCATACTTTAGTGGGCATCTATCAGTTTCCTTTATACAGGGATATTGCGATTGCTGCTCAGTCAAGGTTGGAAATACATATGGAAGTAAAAGAATTTAGTTTTAATGAACAATTGAAATACAGATTTGCTATCCCTAGGCCAGGTAAACGCAGATAGTTTTAATTTATTCAAATAATAGTATCTATGATAAAAAGGGTTACGCTAATAATAATGTTAATGGGAAGTGTTTTAATGAATGCTTCGGCGCAAGCCAATTTGTCTCGCGAGGAATTGCAAAAACAAGAACAATCTATTCGTAGAGAATTAGAGGATCTTAACCGACTGCTTGAGCAAACAAAGAAAAACAAGAAAAACTCATTAGGGCAATTAGCGGCCATTCGTAGCAAGATAGCAAAAAGAGAAGCATTGGTAAACGGCATTACTAAGCAAGTTAAAATTTTAGACGATGCTATTTTCACAAACCAATTAGATGTTCAAAGGTTGAATAAGGATCTAGATACCTTAAAAGTCAGGTATGCTAAGAGTATTATTTTTGCTTATAAAAGTAGAAGTGCTTACGAATATTTAAACTTTTTGTTTTCTGCCAACAGTTTTAACGATGCAGTAAAGCGTATTACTTATTTGAAAAGCTATAGACAAAACAGAGAAGCGCAAGCACGCGCGATTGACTTGTCAGAGCAGGACTTAAACGCTAAGATAAGCGTATTAAATTTTAATAAAAAAGATAGACTTAAAACATTGAATGTTCAGAACGAACAATTAAAAGTGCTAGTGGATGACAGAAAGGAACAGGACAAAATCATAAAACAGCTAAAAAGTAAAGAACAAGAAATTACAGTACAAGTAAGACAAAAGGAAGCCCAAAGAAGAAAAATGCAACAAGCTGTATTAGCTATTATTAGAAGGGAAGCATTAGAAGCGGAGAAGAAAGAAAAGGATAGAATTGCAAAACTAAAAGCAGCAGATGCAGCAAAAGTAAAAGCGAATAATACGATTGTAAATAATGTACCTGCTAAAACAACCGGGAAAACAACAAACGCTAAAGTAAGTAATGTGGAAGGGGGGTTAACTAGCACAACCAGTTCTCGTCCTTATTCAGCATTTGAAACAACAGAAGAAGGCAGAGAGGCTTCTGTTTCTTTCGAGACAAATAAAGGCAATTTACCTTGGCCAGTAGATAGAGGTAATGTGTATGTTCGTTTCGGTATTCAAAACATTCCAGGTACTAAACTGAATCAAAAAAGTGATGGTATTGAATTAGCTGTTCCCAAGGGAACGGCTGTTAAGAGTGTTGCAAATGGTGTTGTTAAATATACAGGGGATATAAATGGGGACTTGACGGTATTTGTACAACATGGTAAATACTTTTCAATGTATACCTACTTAAGTGGCATTAATGTTAATGTTGGCCAAGAGGTTAGAGCTGGGACTGTATTAGGTCGCTCAGGCGTAAATTTAGATGGAGAAGGATCATTGTTGTTTTCTATTAATAATGAAAAGGCGGTTTATTTTGATCCTGAAAGTTGGTTAAAAAACAGAAGATAGTTTTGTTATATTTACTATCTAATTTTTGCTGCCATGTCAAAATATATCTTATCCTTCGATCAGGGTACGACAAGTAGTCGTGCTATATTGGTTGATCAACAGGGTCAAATCCAAGGAATTGCACAAAAGGAGTTTACTCAACATTTTCCTCACCCGGGTTGGGTAGAACATGATGCTATGGAGATTTGGAGTACCCAAATAGGGGTAGCTTCTGAAGCTATTAGTAAGAAAAACTTATCCTTAACCGATATTGCTGCCATTGGTATTACGAATCAAAGAGAAACAACGGTAGTTTGGAATAAGCAAACAGGATTGCCAATTTACAATGCAATTGTTTGGCAAGACCGCCGTACAGCTGATTTTTGCGATACCTTAAAAAAATTAGGAAAAGCGCAAATAATTCAAGAAAAAACTGGTTTAATAATTGATGCATATTTCTCTGCTTCTAAAATAAAATGGATTTTAGATAATGTACAAGGTGCACGCGCATTAGCTGCTAATGGGGAATTGTGTTTTGGAACTATTGATACTTGGCTAGTGTGGAAATTGACAAATGGGAAAGTGCATGTAACAGATGCTACCAATGCCTCCCGAACTATGTTATACAATATTCACAATTTAGCATGGGACAAGGAATTACTTGCCTTATTTGATATCCCTGATTCGATTTTACCGGAAGTAAAAAGTAGTAGCGAAATATATGGTTATACCAATCATTTATCCACCATTAAAGAGCTACCTATTGCAGGCATCGCTGGGGATCAGCAGGCTGCATTATTTGGACAAATGTGCACGGCTCCTGGCATGGTAAAAAACACTTATGGCACCGGCTGTTTTATGTTAATGCATACTGGAGATAAAGCAGTGGCATCAAAAAATAATTTATTAACCACTATTGCTTTACAAATAAATGGACATACTTATTATGCACTAGAAGGGAGTGTTTTTATTGGTGGCGCGGTGGTACAATGGCTAAGAGATGGGCTTCATTTAATTAGAAATTCATCTGAAGTGGAGGCACTAGCAAGACAAGTTGAACATACCGATGGTGTTTATTTAGTGCCTGCATTTGCAGGGCTAGGTGCTCCTTATTGGAACCAACATGCAAGAGGTTCCATTGTCGGTATTACCAGAGGAACCAACTCGGGACATATCGCCAGAGCGGCTTTAGAAGGTATTGCCTACCAAACCTATGATGTACTAAAGGCAATGGAAGCAGATGCAGGTATTCCAATTACAGAATTAAGAGTTGATGGAGGAGCGACCAATAATAATTTATTAATGCAGTTTCAGTCTGACATTTTAAACACCTTAGTTATCAGGCCAGTGATTGTGGAGACAACTGCATTGGGTGCTGCTTATTTGGCTGGACTAGCTGTTGGATTTTGGAAGGATATGGAAGCACTCCGCGCGCAATGGCATGTGGATACCACTTTTCAGCCTGTCATGAATGCAACAGAAAGGGCTGAAGGTATAAAGGGATGGCAACAAGCAATTAAGGCAACAAATATTTAATCCTATATTTAGTAATCACAATTTTTCTTAATTTAACGAATCGGTTAATTCTAAATTAATTTACATGACCCCCTTTTTAGCAGAATTAATAGGAACAGCTATAGTAATTATAATTGGTAATGGTGTTGTGGCTAATGTAGTATTACCAGATACCAAGGGAAATAATGGAGGCTTAGCTTCTATTATTTTAGGCTGGACTTTCGCAGTTTTCGTTGCGGTGTATATGACTTCAGGTATTAGTGGAGGTCACTTAAATCCGGCAGTTACAATTGCATTAGCCATCGCCGGGAAATTTAGCTGGGCGCTTGTCCCATTATATGTATTAGCGCAATTACTAGGTGGTATGCTAGGCGCTTTTGTAGTTTGGATGGTGTATAAGGATCATTTTAATGAATGTGATGACGCTGCGGCACAATTAGCCTGTTTTTCTACCGCCCCTTCTATCCGAAATCTTCCTCAAAATTTCATAGTGGAGACCCTTGCAACCTTTATTTTTATGCTTGGAGTTTTCTATTTAAAGCCCGCAGCAGTGGAAATGGGGTCTCTATCGGCCCTTCCAGTTGCCCTTTTAGTGGCAGCAATTGGTTTTGGACTAGGTGGTCCAACTGGTTTTGCCATTAATCCTGCCAGGGATTTAGGGCCTAGAATTATGCATTTTATCCTCCCAATGAAGGGGAAAGGGCCTAGTGATTGGGGTTATGCGGCAGTTCCTGTATTTGGTCCTTTGGTAGGGGGAATATTAGCTGCTATTATATACGTACAATTTTTGCAATAATGTAGCAAAACCCTACCTTTGCAGCCGAAATAGATACTATTCCTTTCCCCAAGAAAATTGGGGATTGTTAAAACAATCAATATTATGGCAACAACAGGTAAAATCAAACAAATTATTGGTGCAGTTGTAGACGTGCAATTCCCTAATCAGGATGCACTTCCAGAAATTTACAATGCGATTGAAATTCAAAAACCAGGTGGTGAAAAATTAATTCTTGAAGTACAACAACATTTAGGTGAAGATAGTGTGCGTGCTATTGCAATGGATGGTACCGAAGGATTAGTAAGAGGCATGGAAGTTATTGATACAGGTAGACCAATTTTAATGCCAGTGGGTGAAGGAATCAATGGTCGTTTGTTTAATGTAACAGGAGATGCTATTGATGGGTTACCACAATTAGATAAATCAAATGGTCGTGCTATTCACGCGGTACCTCCAAAATTTGAAAACTTAAGTACTGCAACAGAAGTGTTGTTTACAGGTATTAAAGTAATCGACTTAATTGAGCCATATGCAAAGGGTGGTAAGATTGGATTGTTCGGTGGTGCGGGTGTTGGTAAAACAGTATTAATTCAAGAGTTAATTAATAATATCGCTAAAGGTCACGGTGGTTTATCAGTATTTGCTGGTGTGGGAGAGAGAACACGTGAGGGTAATGACTTATTGCGTGAGATGATCGAAGCTGGTATCATGAAATACGGAGAAGCTTTCCAACATAGCATGGAAGAAGGTGGATGGGATTTAAGTAAAGTAAACCTAGAAGAATTAAAAGAATCAAAAGCAACATTCGTATTTGGTCAAATGAACGAACCTCCTGGTGCGCGTGCGCGAGTTGCCTTAAGTGGTTTAACAATTGCAGAATATTTCCGTGATGGTGATGGCACAGGAAAAGGAAAAGACATTTTATTTTTCGTAGATAATATCTTCCGTTTTACTCAAGCAGGTTCTGAAGTGTCGGCCTTATTAGGTCGTATGCCATCAGCGGTAGGTTACCAACCAACATTGGCAACTGAGATGGGTTTAATGCAAGAGCGTATCACTTCAACTAAAAACGGTTCTATCACATCTGTGCAAGCGGTGTATGTACCTGCCGATGACTTAACAGATCCAGCTCCAGCTACAACGTTTGCGCATTTGGATGCGACAACTGTATTGAGTCGTAAGATTGCTGATTTAGGTATTTATCCAGCGGTAGATCCATTGGATTCAACTTCAAGAATCTTGACACCAGCAATTGTTGGGGATGCACACTACGATACTGCGCAAAAAGTTAAAATGATTCTACAACGTTATAAGGAACTTCAGGATATCATCGCCATTTTGGGTATGGATGAATTAAGTGATGAAGATAAATTAACAGTTTCTCGTGCACGTCGTGTACAACGTTTCTTATCTCAACCTTTCCACGTTGCAGAGCAATTTACGGGATTGAAAGGAGTATATGTTTCTATTGAAGATACTATTCGCGGTTTCAATTCAATTATGGATGGAGAAGTGGATCAATATCCAGAAGCTGCATTTAACTTAGTAGGTACTTTAGAAGATGCGATTGAGAAAGGAAAGAAAATGATGGCTTAATTAATAAAAAACAGCGTTCATGTTATTAGAAATATTAACACCGGAGAAAAAACTATATAGCGGAGAAGTGCAAGGCGTTCAATTACCAGGCATAGACGGTTTATTTGAAGTATTAGATAAACATGCTCCGTTAGTAAGTGCTCTTGGTGTAGGGAAAGTTAAAGTATTGCATAAAGGAAGCGCCTCAGAATCCTACGAAATCCAGGGTGGATTTGTTGAAGTAATCAACAACAAGGCAACTGTATTGGTAGAAGGCGTTTTATAATAACAAAACATTATAAAGAATTATATTAGTCCCTTGGCAAAAGCCAAGGGATTTTTTTTATCTTTAAGAAGTCAATAGCACCCATGAAGAAAACTTTCCCAATCATTTTTACATTGATTGCCTTATCCATATTAGGCATTCTATTTATTCAGGTTACTTGGCTCCAGGGATTATTTCTTTTGCAAAAAAATCAACTTGCTGACAAGTTGAACCAGTCGGGCGTGTTGGTTGCAAATGACATTAGTAAAAAAATGAATAGCGGTTTGTCGTTTCGTTTTCCAAAAAGAGGATTAGGGCTAAACCAAGATTATCATTTACATAAGTTTAATGAAACAACAATTTCTGACGTATTTGACTATAAGGATATTAATAATAAGATAAGAACTGCATTGGATAAATACGGAGTTAAGGATGTTGATTATGAATTTGCTATTGCAGACAAGAAAGGAAATATTGAAATAAAAACTAAGCATTTCGAAGATGCTTTTACGGACGAGGTAAACAGTCTGCAGTGCAGGGTGCCCGTTATCCCGCAAGACATAATGGAGCCAGCCGGACCTTTTGAGACAATTATTATTGTAGTGCCTAATGTGCGAGGCTACTTACTTCATACGCTACAATGGGTTGTGATTGGGGCGGTATTGTTTATTATAGTAGTATTGGCGGCTTTTTTTATCACCGTTCGCTCCTTGTTAACGCAAAAAAAATTGAATGAAATAAAAAAGGATTTCATCAATAATATGACGCATGAATTAAAAACACCTTTATCAACAATCTCTTTAGCGGTTGACGCACTAAAGAGTACGAAAGTTCAAGCCGATCCAAAGTCGGTCGAGTATTTTAGTAGTATTATTAAAGAAGAGAATGTGCGCATGAATAAACATGTTGAATCCATTTTGCAAATTGGTCAATTAGAACGAAGAGAATACGAAATTAATAAACAGCCTTTAGATTTGCAAGATTTGCTTTTAGGGGTAATGGATAGTTTTAAATTGCAATTGGAAGCAAAGCCGTCGAATATTGAAACTTATTTTGAAGCAAAGAATCATTTAATTAAGGCAGATGAAGAACATTTGCTGCATGTTTTTTCTAATTTAATTGATAACGCCATAAAGTATTCAAAAGATAGTATTGACATTACAATACATACAAGAAACATAAAAAATAAAATAGTTGTGTCAATTGAAGACCAAGGAATAGGAATGAATCCTGATACAATAAAGCATATTTTTGAAAAATTTTATAGGGCCCATTCGGGCAACATTCATAATGTAAAGGGTTTTGGCCTTGGATTAAGTTATGTGAAGTGGGTAGTTGATATGCACAAAGGGAAAATACAAGTAGATAGCCAAGAAGATGCTGGCACAAAAATTGAAATTACTTTACCTATTGCTTAATCCAAAACAAGCAACCATCTCCGTAACTTAAAAAGCGATATTCATTTGCTAAGGCGTGTTCGTAAATGCTTTTCCATTGCTCCCCAACTATAGCTGCAATAATTAATAATAATGTTGATTTAGGCTGGTGAAAGTTTGTCACTAACGCATTGCAAAGCCTAAAGGTATAACCGGGCGTAATCATTAATTGCGTTTTTGCTATTAACTTCTCTATTTTATTTTCAGTTAACCAATCTTTTAGTGCACTCAGTGCAGCTTGTTTTGTAATATTCAAGTGGGCTAAGTCAATCGCATCCCATTGAGCAAGGCTCAATTCTGAACTATTTACTAGGGTCTGTTCTTTTTTTAGTGAAATAAGCTTAACACCTAACCAATATAAGGACTCAATGGTTCTAAGTGAAGTGGTGCCAACTGCAATGACAGGATTTTTTATATTTGATTCTAAAGTGGCTTCGATTAAGCAATCAAGGGTTGACATAGCAACTTCAATAAATTCTGCATGCATTACATGCTGGTCAATGGTATCCACTTTTACCGGCATAAAAGTGCCAGCACCAACATGCAAGGTTACAAATTCGGTATTAATATTTTTAGCTGCGAGTTTTTCAAATACGGCTTCATTAAAATGTAATCCAGCGGTAGGTGCAGCAACCGATCCTTCTTCTTTTGCATAGGTTGTCTGATATCTATCTTTATCTTCTTCAGTAGTTTGCCTATTTATATATGGAGGTAGTGGAATATTACCAATTAAAGTCAATAACTCAGAAAAACTAATGGTAGCATCGTCCCATGTAAATTCAACTAAGAATTTGCCGTCAACTTGATTGGTTTTTTTCGCCCTTATGATTATATTTTTATTATCATATTGTATTGTTTTTTCTAGGTAAGAAGTTTTCCATTTTTTTGCGCCACCCACTAAACAAATCCATTCTACTTTTTGCGTTGCTTGCATTGCAAGTAGTACAGGGGTATATTTTTCAGTAGGCTCTAAACAAAAAATTTCTATTGTACTATTCTTAATTTCTTCTTCATTATTATTTAATAAATTTTTATCAAATAAAATTCTTGCTGCAATCACTTTGCTATTATTAAAAAAAAGTGTTGTATTGGGTGGAATACAATCGCTTATATGGCTGTAGGTGGTTTCGGCTATAATGGCTTTATCCCACACTAGTAATTTACTATCCGACCTTAAAGGGGCGGGGGTGTAAGCGATTCGCTCATCAGGCAAGTGGTAATTAAAATCTTCTATAGCTAAGCTAGGTCTTGTAAACATGGTGCAAAGGTACAGAAAGCCGCCGTTTTGCCACTATTCACCAGTTCTTAACCTAAAAAACAGGGTTATCCACAGCAATTAACAAGCTTTATTTTAGAAAACAGCCTAAAATAAGCTAAAAGGCTTTACTGTATTGAGTTTTAGGATGGTACATTACTTGTGGAAAACTAGAAGGGGTCATTTAGCCTTTAAAAGTGGTAAAAAGTGTTATTTTGTGTGAACAAGTGGTAAAAAACACTTTAATTATTCACAATGACAGGCTTCCACGGAGAATATCAATCAACCATAGACGCAAAAGGGCGTTTCTTGCTTCCAGGCAGTTTGAAAAAACAGCTGACTGAAGGAGAGACTCGTTTTATTGTAAGTAGGGGGTTTGAGAAGTGCTTGACACTTTATCCGATAAAAAGCTGGCAGGCTATTTTAGACAGAATTAGTCAATTGAATGATTTTGATCCCAAAGTGAGACAGTTCAGACGTCAGTTTTTGGGTGGAGCAACGGAGGTTGAAATGGATAGCGCAGGCCGTCTATTATTACCGCCAACTTTAAGAGAGTTTGCTTTACCTGGAAAAGAGATTGTATTGGCGGCTGCATTGGATCGTTTCGAAATTTGGGATGCAAGTAAGTATAAACAGCTCTTTGAGGATTTCTCTGCAGATGAATTTAGTAATCTGGCGCAAGAGGTAATGGCAGGTATTAATAAAAAAGATTAAGGAATAACGATGACCAACCCTACATCAAACATTCCTTCTTCTGAATACCATATCCCTGTCTTATTTCATGAAACAATGGAATATCTAAATATACAACCCGATGGGATATATGTAGATGTTACGTTTGGTGGCGGTGGCCATAGCCGAGGCATATTATCAAAATTAGGACCCAAGGGTCGTTTAATTGCTTTTGATCAAGATGCTGATGCGAAAAATAATTTACCAAACGATGACCGTGTTTTATTTGTTCCAGAAAATTTCAGGTACTTACAAAGATTTTTACGATTGCACAAAATTGTCCAAGTTGACGGTGTATTAGCTGACTTAGGTGTTAGCAGTCACCAGTTTGACGAGGGTTCAAGAGGTTTTTCGACAAGGTATGATGGTCCCTTTGATATGAGAATGGATCAACGTCAACAAAAAACCGCAGCGCAAGTAATAGAAACTTTTAATGAAACCGAATTGCATAAAATGTTTGAACAGTATGGCGAGGTAACGAATTCAAAAACCTTGGCAAAACATATTGTAACACATCGCAAGCACGTAAAGTTAAACACAGTACAAGATTTTAAAACACTAATAGCACCTGTAGTAAAAGGGAATCCTAATAAATATTGGGCACAAGTTTTTCAAGCCATAAGAATTGTAGTGAATGAGGAGATGGATGTGTTGAAAGATTTTTTAGCGCAACTTCCTATGGTAGTAAAGCCAGGAGGACGCGCTGTTATCATCACATTTCATTCCATTGAAGACAGGCTAGTGAAAAACGCTTTTCGACCTTCACAAGAAGAAGAAAAAGATGCTCACCCATTTCTTTCTACCCCGAAAGAAGTGCTTTGGAATATCATTACAAAAAAACCTGTAGTGGCTTCTGAAAAAGAGATGAAAGAAAACAATCGAAGCAGAAGCGCAAAATTGCGCGCTGCGGAGAGATTATAACCCGCGTATGTCCGTACCCGTTAACCCAGCCCCTAAGAATGCTATTAAAAGCATTCTTAACTACCAGTGGATTGTCCTGAACATAGGTTTCTTTTTGTTCTTGGCATTCATCGCTATACTTTATATAGCGAATGGGCATTTAGCGGATAAGACTATTCGAAAAATAAACACGACAAAAAAAGAACTTAAGGAATTGCAATTCGAATACAAAACGGTCAAGGCCGATTTAATGCGTCGAAGCCGTGCAGTTGAAATTGAAAATGCCTTAGCGCCTTACGGTTTAGCAGTAGCGAAGGATATGCCCGTTCGATTACAAATAGAAAATAAATTTAGCACCAAAAACCTGAATAAATAATAATGGACGTAAAACGCGACATATTATGGAGGGTTTATTTAAGTTATATACTAGTAATAATAGTATGTATTGCTATTTTAGGTAAAGCATTTTATATACAACAGGTTCAAGGAAAGTATTGGAGGGGGTTAAGTGATAGTTTACATCAACGTATAGTAGATATACCTGCAGCAAGAGGAACTATTTATAGTGAAGACGGGCAAATGTTAAGTACCAATATTCCTCAGTTCGACATTTATATTGATTTTAGAGTAAAGCCATTACACGAAAAGAAGGGAAAAATATTTAGAGAAAATATTGATTCGCTTTCTATGGCATTAGCTAGCTTATTTAAAGACCAAACTTCCGAAAAATATAAAGATGCTTTAACAAAGGCTTTTGAAAATAAAGAGCCCAACTACGAGTTAAGAAAAAAAATTAGCTATCCGCAATATTTATTATTAGCTAAATT
>CAJATB010000259.1 GCA_903944755.1 uncultured Bacteroidota bacterium | reverse complement strand
TAGCATCAACTTGTTGCCAGGCACCAAGGCTGCTAAAGTTGTTCAGGGTTTGGTAATATAAATTTTCATTAAAGAGATCCCCCTTTTTAATTATAGACTGTTCTTCAAATAAAGGAGACTTGAATTTATATTGGGTATAGGTTTGTATAATATTTTTATATGCTTCTTTTTGAGGCAAGCCTTTTGCTAAAACAGAATCAGGGTTGTCGGCTAATTTTAAATCGGAATAAAAAATTTGTTGACCGACAGGATAAGTCTTGAATTCACTGCCACTAGTAGAACGTAACTGAAAACTTAGTTTCCAAACTGGGTAGTCGTTATTGGTTTTTTGTGCAAGTAATACTTGATTCATTTGATCCAAGGGGTCCAAATTCAATTCCATTAAACCTTGGTTCAGTGTATCTACTTCTACAAATATTTTTTCTTTCGTAAAATAATAATATCCATTGGCTCTAAACAATTCAACTAGTCGGTCTAATTCATTATTAATGGATTCGTTGGAATAAGCCATTCCCTTTTTTACATAGGCAAAACTAGTGTTCTTAATGGCGATAGATTGCAATAAGGAATCACTTAATTCGTATACCACAGAATCAATTAGGGTTTTTTTATTCAAAAGAATTTCCATGGTAAGGCGTGCCCTCCATTCATTATTAACTGTATCTACTTTTACATAGGGGGTTAATACAGGATGATTATAGCCCTTGGTGGCTAAATAGTTTTTCATAAACTGGATAGAAGGTTCCAATTTATCTTCCTGTAGACGAATAGGTTGTAAAATGGTATTAAAAAATCCAAATTGGCGAACTTGCTTTGCTTTCGCACTATCGTCCCAGTAATTGGCTAATTCATTAGAAAGTGCTTGTGCCTCTATATTTTTGCCCGCATCCTTAATAACCACTTTATTATCATAGACAAAGCTCAATTGCTTGGGATAGTCATGAATTACTGCTTTTTTAATGTCTGCGCATGCATTTAATAAAAATAAAAGACCAAGAAGGTAAAATCTTGAGAAGAAACTAATATTTTTAAGCTTCCGTAATTGCATGTAAATGATAAGTAATAGTGAGCTCAAATATATTCAATCTTTTGCCCATAAAAAACATTGGGCGGAAGAATCTGTGTTTATTGTAGAAGGGCCTAAGATGTTAGAGGAATTATTGGCTTCTCATTGGGTCATTCGTAAAATTATTGCCCTGCCTGACTGGATTCAAGCACAAGGCGCATTGCCTGCAGAAGTCGTGGAAGTAGATGAGATTATGCTAGGGCGATTAAGCCTACTGCAAACACCCAATAAGGTCATGGCCATTGTTGAAAAAAAGAAAGAGGAGCAGCCCTTGGTGTATAATGGAAAATTGACTTTATTATTAGATGGCATACAGGACCCTGGAAATTTAGGTACCATTATTAGAACAGCCGATTGGTTTGGTATAGATCAAATAGTAGTTTCTGAAGATACAGCGGGCTGGTATAATCCTAAAGTCATTCAAAGTACGATGGGAAGTTGTTTTAGGGTCAATCTGCGTTCAATGGATCTTGAAACACTTCTTCAAGCCAATGCAAAGTCTAAAAATAAATTACCTGTTTATGGTGCGCTATTAAATGGCAAGTCCATGCATGAAATAAAATGGGAGCCCTCTAATTTTATATTAATTGGTAATGAATCGAAAGGTATTAGAGAAAACTTAATGCCCTTTATATCGCATCCCATTTCTATTCCTAGAACGGGTGAAGCAGAATCATTGAATGCAGCAGTCGCAACGGGTATTATTTTAGCGAATGCAAAAGCTT
>CAJATB010000258.1 GCA_903944755.1 uncultured Bacteroidota bacterium | reverse complement strand
GTAATGAACCATATTCCAAGTAATAGGCGCTCCAGCTGCTTTCCATGTTGTTTGAAAAACTGAATCCTCCCCCATTATCGAGATATATTCTTTCCTTACAGAAAGGTCGCGGTCAAGTTGAGTTGCTTTTGAAACCAGTTGCTCGGATTCAGTAAAACGGCGCGCCGCTTCCTTAACTACTGCAAAAGCTTCAGGCAAAATGTCCCAAAGTATCGCTTCAATAGCTTGGTCACGATCCTTTTTGATTTTATCAATGTCTTGGTAAATTGTATCACGGCCCATTAACTCACTCATTGGAAGCGCTTCCGCCCTGGCTTGCTCTGATTCAATTTGGGCATCCATTGCACTTAAATGCGCCTTGATACGCGCTTTAAATTCAGGCGTTTTTTCTCTCAAGGCATCATTGCTTAATGCTTTGTATCCTTCAAAATGACTATTAATAATAGGTACTAGGTACTGGATTTTCTTGACGTCTTTCTCACTTTTCGATCCGCCAAACAGTTTACTTATAAGTTGCAACATATGAATGCTTAATATTAGTGTTTAAGCCTTATTGTCAATATACATGCCAAAGTCATTTTGACAAGTATTTAAGGGGCCTAAAGGTAAGGATTTGGAGGCAGTTTGGTGATTTTCTGGGGTATAGGATATAAAAATTAACTTGTAGGCCCCGAAAAGTGAAATTTGGGCGAAAAAAATATACCTTTGCCTGCCTAAAACACAGGAAATTATAAAGCTATGGCTGGTCAATTAAAAGAAGTAAGAAGTAGGATAAAAAGTACACAAAGTACACAGCAAATCACAAAAGCCATGAAAATGGTGAGTGCTGCTAAATTACGTCGTGCCCAAGATGCAATTACGCAAATGAGGCCTTACGCACGCAAATTGCAGGATATGCTAAGTAATATCATTGGCAGCTTGGAAGGTGACATGAACTTGGCGTTGGCTGAGACCCGTCCAGTTGCAAATGTTTTATTAATTGTAATTACGTCTGACCGTGGTTTGTGTGGTGGATATAATGCTAATGTCGTTAAGTTAACTAAGGCCACTATTGAAGCTAAATACCCAACACAAAAAATTACCATTTGGAACATAGGCAAAAAAGGATATGAAAGTTTAAGTAAATCAGGCTTTAACACTAATGCTGATTTTAAAGATATTTTCCTAAGTTTAAATTTTGCCAATGTACAAGTTGCTGCTAAAGCTGCAATGAATGCATTTGCTAATAAAGAATTTGACGCGATTGAAATTATTTATAGCGAATTTAAAAATGCAGCAACGCAAGAATTTAAAGCAGAGGCTTTCTTGCCAATTCCGAAAATAGCTAAGCAAGAAAATCAGAAAAAAACTGACTTTATTTTTGAACCAGCGAAAGAAACATTGGTGGCGGAACTAATGCCTAAAATATTAAATACGCAACTATTTAAAGCAGTGCTAGACGCTAATGCAAGCGAGCATGGCGCTAGAATGACTGCGATGGATAAGGCAAGCGAGAACGCAAACGAATTATTAAAATCATTGAAAATATCATACAACCGTGCAAGACAGGCTGCTATCACGACTGAATTAACAGAAATCGTGAGTGGTGCAGCAGCATTAAACGGTTAAGCAATACTTATTATGGAAATTAGTGAAATCATTCCTCATATTGAAGCGTTAGTATTTGCAAGCGACAAAGCTTTAAATGCAAACGACATTACTGAACTAATCAATAATGCTTTCGGTTTTTTGGAAGAACGTATTACGTTGGACCAAGTAGAAAGTGCATTAAATGGCATTGAAGAAAAATATAGCACTGAATTTTATCCTTTTGAATTAAAACAAAGTGGCGGTGGATGGCAGTTTTTAACAAAGCCTACTTTTCATACCACTATAGCGCAATTAAATGGCGACAAATTCTTGAAGCGTCTATCCAATGCCGCTTTAGAATCGTTAGCTATTATTGCCTACAAACAACCAATTACCAAAGGTGAAGTGGAAGCAATTCGCGGAGTAAACAGCGATTATTCTATTCAAAAATTGTTAGAGAAAGAATTAATTATAATAAGCGGCCGTAACGAAAATTTACCTGGCAAGCCTTTAGTTTATTCTACTTCAAGGAACTTTATGGATTATTTTGGTATTAATTCCACCGAGGATTTGCCAAAAATAAAAGAAGTATTGGCTGACCAAATTGTAGAAGCTACGGTGATTAAACCTGAGGACTTCACTGATAATGGCCTTTTTGAACAATTGGAAGCAGTTGCACAAGAAGAACGCGAAAACGAGGAAGCCCCAAATACAGAAGAAGAAACAGGCGACTACAATGAGGGTGAAATTGATGCAGCCGACGCAGACGATAGCGCACCTGAGCAGCCCGAGCAGCCAGCATAATTATTGACACCACTCTCTTTCAATTTTCCCAAATTATCCCTAGTTATTTAGCATTATAACAACGGTCATAATTGTATCTTCGTGCAATGAAGACAAGTTTATCTTTAGAACAGTTAAAGGAAGCAGCTATGCAATATGGTACTCCTTTATATGTTTATGACGCTGAAAAAATAGTAAGTCAATACCAGCATTTATTATCGCATTTCTCGAGTCAAACTACCCGTTTTTTTTACGCATGTAAATCGTTGACGAATATTCATATCCTGAACGTTATAAAAAATGCAGGGTGCAATATTGACTGTAGTTCCATTAATGAAGTTAAGTTAGCAATTCATGTTGGCTTTTTACCGAACAATATTTTATACACTAGTAATAGTGTTGGCTTTGATGAGATTATAGAAGCTGTGCAATTAGGCATTAATGTAAATATTGATAGCTTATCTAATTTAGAAAAATTTGGTGCAAAATACGGAAGTGCCTACCCTGTGGGAGTGCGCATAAGGCCCAATGTAATGGCAGGTGGGAATTTGAAAATTTCAACAGGACATGATAAAAGCAAATTTGGAATTCCTGTTACACAATTGGACGAATTAAAAACGATTCAAGAAAAATACAATATTACTATTACCACACTACACATTCATACAGGTAGTGAAATTAAGGATGTGCATATTTTTATGCAGTCGGCTGAAGTATTTGAAAAAATGCTTGATCAATTTCCTGCTGTGCAAGTGCTTGACTTTGGAGGTGGCTTTAAAGTGCCCTACAAGCCTGATGAAACCGGCACCGATATTGCTGCATTGGGAAACGCCGTTGATGCTTTTATGCAAAGAATGATAGCGAAAACTGGCAGGGCTTTAATTGCTTGGTTTGAACCAGGCAAATATTTAGTAAGCGAAGCTGGCTTTTTTATTGCACAAGTGAATGTTTTAAAGCAGTCAGGGGAAACAATTTTTGCAGGCATTAATACCGGCTTGAATCATTTAATACGCCCCATGTTTTATGACGCATACCATCATATTTTGAATATTAGCAATCCAGGTGCGCAATTAAAAAACTATGCTGTTGTGGGAAATATTTGCGAAACGGATACGTTTGCATGGGACCGCCCAATTGCAACAATTCATGAAGGAGATTTTATTATGTTTTTAAACGCAGGTGCTTACGGTTACGAAATGGCCAGTAATTATAATGCACGTTTTAAGCCTGCCCAAGTATTATTCGAAACCGGGGTAAGTAAACTAATTAGTAGGCGTGACGAATTTGAGGATTTGTTAAACCTTCAAGTACCTTTAACTAAATAAGCATGATTGAAATAAAAAATATCAGCAAAAAGTTTGACGGCAAAGTTGTGCTTGAAACAATTTCTGCGAAGTTCAAGCCAGGTATTTGTAATTTAATAATTGGCGCTAGTGGTAGTGGCAAAACAGTCCTTGTAAAATGCATTGTCGATTTAATACATGCCGATAGCGGAAGCGTTTTTTTTGGGGCATTGGAATTAGATAATATGACACCTGAGCAAAGAAAAGAATTACGCAATAACTTAGGAATGCTTTTTCAAGGTAACGCTTTGTTTGACTCCATGACAGTAGAAGAAAATGTAAGATTCCCTTTAGATATGTTTACCCAGTTAGGTTACGAAGAAAAGGTTGAAAAAGTAAATCAAATACTGGCTAGGGTAAATTTACAAGGAGTGAATAGCAAGTACCCTGCTGAACTAAGTGGAGGAATGAAAAAAAGAGTTGCCTTAGCAAGAGCCATTGTACTTAGGCCAAAGTATTTATTTTGTGACGAGCCCAATTCAGGCCTTGACCCTCAAACAGCCATGGTGATTGATAAATTAATTAAGGATGTAACAGTAGAATTTAATATTACAACTGTTGTGGTTACACATGACATGAATAGTGTTATGGAAATTGGTGACTATATACTTTACTTACACCAAGGCAGAAAAGAATGGGAAGGATCTAACAAGGACATTATATACAGCCAAAACGAACTTTTAAATAAATTCATTTTTGCATCAGAATTTTTACAAGATGCAAAAGCAATGCGCATGACACAGCAACCTAATACAAAATAAAAACTCTATGAAATACATTTTAACTAGCTTATTAAGCCTACTTTTTATTAGCAACTTGATTGCGCAGGCTCCTACTAATGATGCGCCGTATTTAACAGATAAGCGGTCGCCCAATTTTTCCATCATGTCCATAAAAGGTAAGGAGGTGACGCAAAAGCAGCTACCTGCAAATTACAAGTATACCTGTTTTATCATTTTCGGTCCCGACTGTTCTCATTGCCAAACTGAAGCTGCTGAGATAGACAAAAACATAGCTAAATTTAAAAATGTATTTTTTGTATGGGCTAGTTATAGAGAAATGGCTGATATCAAAACCTTTGCAACCAAGTACAACTTAGACAAACATGTTAATATGCTTGTAGGCAGAGACGCTAGCTTTACCATCCCGAGCTTTTTTAGACCTAAAATGACTCCTTTTGTAGCTATTTACAAAAATGGCACTTTACTGAAGGTGTATGAACAAGGAGCAAAAGTTTCAGAATTGGTTGACATAATAGAAGGCAAATAACTAACTTTGCCCCGATAAATTACACATACCTAAAAAATCATACGATATGAAAGTTACAGTAGTTGGTGCAGGAGCAGTTGGCGCAACATGCGCAGATAATATAGCTCGTAAAGAATTAGCTCAGGAACTAGTTTTACTAGATATTAAAGAAGGTTTTGCAGAAGGCAAAGCACAAGACATGATGCAGACGGCATCTTTGTTAGGGTTTGATACAAAAATTAGTGGAAGTACAAATGACTATAGCAAAACTGCCAATTCTGATGTAGTGGTGATTACTTCAGGCTTGCCTCGTAAACCAGGAATGACTCGTGAAGAATTAATTGGAACAAACGCAGGAATAGTTAAGGGTGTTTGCGAGAATGTTTTGAAATTCTCTCCAAATGCTATAATCATTGTAATTAGTAACCCAATGGATACGATGACTTACTTAGCAATGCAGTCAACTGGACTTCCTAAAAATAGAATTATTGGAATGGGTGGTACTTTAGATAGCGCACGTTTCAAATATCAATTAAGCACAGCATTGGATTGTAGCCCAAGTGATTTAAACGCAATAGTAATAGGTGGTCACGGCGACACTACTATGATTCCTTTAATTAAGCATGCAACTTGGAATAGTGCTCCAGTAACTAAATACTTAAGCGCAGCACAACAAGATAAAATTGTTGCTGACACTATGGTAGGTGGTGCTACGCTAACTAAATTACTAGGCACTTCGGCTTGGTATGCACCAGGTGCTGCGGGAGCTGCTTTGGTAGAAAGCATTTTAAGAGACGAGAAAAAATTATTTACTTGTTGTGTAAGTTTGAATGGCGAGTATGGCCAATCGGATATTTGTTTAGGTGTGCCAGTAGTAATTGGAAAAAATGGTTGGGAAAAAATTGTAGAAATAGATTTGTCTGCAGATGAACAAGCTGCTTTCAATAAAAGCGCTGATGCTGTAAGAAGCATGAATGATGTTTTAAAAACATTATAAGCGCCGCCTAAAATAAGCACCGAATTATTTTATACAGAAGCCTCGCATTAGCGGGGCTTCTTGGTTTTTACGGGTAATAAAAATCCCTGTTAATTTGATGTAATAAAATAGTTATTAGCCTTGGTAGCAATGCTTTCAATATTTTGTAGGCGCATGCATGCGAAATGGCCTTGTGGACATTTATTAGT
>CAJATB010000257.1 GCA_903944755.1 uncultured Bacteroidota bacterium | reverse complement strand
TCTTTATAGCCAGTGACTGCTTTGTCAATACTATTTCTACTTTTTGTAAAGGCAGGAGGGTCCAACATTACTACATCATACTTTCTACCTTCCTTTCCCCATTTCTTTAACACATCAAACGCGTTCATTGTTTCAAATTTAACAATATGGTCTAGTTTATTCAATGCCGCGTTTTTATTGGCTTGTGCAACTGCATTTTCAGAAATATCAATTCCTAAAACCGATTTTGCTCCGTAATGTGCTGCATGAATTTCGAAAGTGCCTGTATACGTAAAAGCACCAAGCACATCAGCGCCCTTAACAATATTTTGTATTGCTTTTCTGTTGTCTTGTTGGTCTAAAAAATAGCCGGTTTTTTGTCCAGTCTCAATATTTACATAAAACTGTAACCCGTTTTCGTTTATAATAATTTCGGTAGGGAAGGGATCAGTTAAAAAATCTTTAATTTGTACAAGTCCTTCTAATTCTCTTACAGGAACATCATTCCTTTCGTAAATTCCCTTTGGTTTAAATATTGCTTGAATGGCATCCACAATTGCTGGTTTCCATTTTTCAATACCTAGGGATAATGTTTGAATTACGAAATAGTCATTGAATTTGTCAATAATTAATGCAGGAAGGCCATCGGCTTCCCCAAATACTAAACGGCAGTTTTCTACATAGCCTAATTGTTTGCGGTAAGCCCAAGCTTCCTCAATTTTCTTATGAAAGAATGCCGGGTCAATTTCTTCCCGCTTCCTAGTAAGTAAGCGAATAATAATTTGAGATTCTGGGTTTATATAACCTCTCCCCGCTAATTGGCCATCAAAGTAATACACTTCCACTATATCACCTGGTTCAATAGGCCCTGCGATACGGTCCACTTCGTTGTTATAAATCCATGGGTGACCCATGGCAATCCTTTGTGTTATCCGCTTGTTTAAATACACCTTTGTCATGTCGCAAATATAGGCACAGAATAAGTGACAACTTGTTCATTTTTAGGCCCATTTTATGTCAATTTTGCTCGTTTACAGGTTTGGCAATATTTTTGGGACTAATTTGCAATAATTAAGCACTTATGGAAGAAAAAGAAATAAACGAAACAGAACCTGTGATTGATGCGGTAAATAACGCTGAAAATGCCCCTGAAGTCGAAACTGAGCCAATTAGCGAATTAGACCAATTAAAGGCAGATTTGGCAGACCAAAAGGACAAATTCTTGCGTTTACTGGCTGAATTCGAGAATTTTAAGAGAAGAACAGCAAAAGAAAGAATTGACCTTATTCAAACTGCTGGCAAGGACGTGATTGTTTCTTTGCTGGATGTATTAGACGATTGTGATCGTGCTGAAAAGCAATTAAATACATCCGATGATATCGTCGTTCAAAGAGAAGGCATCCAGTTAGTGTTTAATAAAATTCGTTCTACGATGCAAGCCAAAGGTTTAGTAGCTATGGAAAGTGTGAACAAGGATTTTAATGTTGAGTTACATGAAGCGATTACAGAAATCCCTGCTGCGAATAATAAGATGAAAGGAAAGGTAGTGGATGAAGTAACAAAAGGTTATTTCTTAAATGATAAAATTATTCGTTTTGCTAAAGTGGTCGTAGGCAAATAAATTAAATACTATGGCAAAAAGAGATTATTACGAAATACTTGGAGTTAGTAAATCTGCATCTGCAGAGGAGATAAAAAAAGCATACCGTAAAGTGGCTATGCAATTTCATCCAGACAGAAACCCTGGTGATAAAGCAGCGGAAGAAAAATTTAAAGAAGCGGCAGAAGCCTACGAAATTTTAAGTGACAACGATAAGAAGGCAAAGTATGACCGTCATGGACATGCTGCATTTGGCCAAGGCGCTGGAGGCGGTGGTGGTTTCCATGGTGGAGCAGGAATGGACATGAACGATATTTTTAGTCAGTTTGGTGACATATTTGGTGACGAAGGCTTTGGTGGTTTTTTTGGAGGAGGAGGGCGTCAGTCAAGCAGAGGTGGTGGAAGGACAAGAGGACAACGTGGAAGTAATTTGCGTATTAAGCTAAAACTGAATTTTGAAGAAATAGCAAATGGCGTAAATAAGCAAGTGAAAGTAAAAAAACATGTCCTTTGTACAACTTGTGGCGGAAATGGAGCGAAGGACAAAAACAGTTTACAAACTTGTAATACTTGTAATGGATCGGGACAAGTAAGAAAAGTAACCAATACCTTTTTAGGACAAATGCAAACAGTAAATACTTGTCCTACTTGTAATGGAGAAGGAAGTACTGTAACTACTAAATGTACCTCATGTAAAGGAGAAGGTAGGGTATACGGAGAAGAAACTATTTCCATAGACATCCCTGCTGGTGTGCAAGACGGAATGCAATTAAGTATGTCCGGAAAGGGCAATGCTGGCGAACGTGGGGGAGCTGCAGGAGATTTAATTATCATGATACAAGAAGAACCACATGAATCACTTCATAGGGATGGTTTGAATGTAGCTTATGATTTATATATTACTATTCCTGATGCTATCTTTGGTACCAGTGTGGAAGTACCTACTATAGACGGCCGTGCAAAAATTAAAATACCAGCGGGTACTCAAAGTGGGAAAATGTTCAGGTTAAAAGGAAAAGGGTTCCCTGAAGTGCAAGGTTATGGAAGGGGTGACCAATTAATACATGTAAATATATGGACACCACAAGAAGTAAGTGAGGAAGAAAAAGTGGCATTGGAGAAAATGCAGGCTAGTACTAACTTCCAACCCAAGCCAATTAAAGGAGATAAAAGTTTTTACGATAAAGTGAAAGAAGCTTTCAAATAATAAAAAAAGGGGATTTTTAATCCCCTTTTTTTATGGCGTATGATTTTTTAAATGAGTAATTCCCTTATTCATTTAACTATATGCACACTAATCTTCTTTTAGTTGATAAATATCTTTTGAATTTCTTCCAAGGCCATCATAATCCAGGCCATAACCCACTACAAATTTATTTGGAATATCAAAGCAGCTATAATCAACTTTTACAGGGTAGGCCAATGCTTCTGTTTTATTTAGCAATACTGCAATTTTAACAGAGGCTGGTTGATGAGAAGCTAAGTCGGGTAAATAGTGGTGTAGCGTTTTACCCGTATCAATAATGTCTTCTAATATAATAACATGTCTTCCATTAACATTTGCGTCTAATCCAATAGCAGTGATAACATTACCAGTTGAACTAGTGCCTTTATAGGAAGCTAGTTTTATAAAGGACACTTCGGCTTCAATGGTAATTTGTTTAAATAGGTCGGCTGTAAATAAAAAAGAACCGTTTAGAATTGAAAGGAAAAGTGGTTTTTTGCCTTCATATTCTTTATTCAATTGTGCAGCTAATAAAGTAATTTTTTCTTGTATTTCTTGTTCTCCTAAATAAGGGACAAACTCTTTATCAATAATTTTTAGTAGTGACATGTATTTTTATTAAGGGTTATTTATTTTTTCGCTTAAAGAAGTTCCAGTCTTGTTTTTTTATAGTATCCTTTTTATTAAGGGATTCATTAATAATTTCAAACTTATTTTTTTGTTCTTTAGGCTTAACTAAAAGGAGGGAAGCTCCTGGTTTTAAGTTAGCACCAGCCTGTAGATTATTATAGGCTAGTAGGTATTTCAATTGTATTCCCTCCGACTGGCAAATGTCATAAAGTGTTTCTCCTTCTCTTACAACATGAATAGTTTTACCACCTTCTTTTTTCTTAGGTGCAAGAAAAATTAATTGGTCCCTTTCTAGTAAATCTGTTTCTTTTAAATGATTGTATTCAAATAATTTAAATAAAGAAACATTATAGGTACTAGCAATACTTAATAAGGAGGTTCCTGCATCTGCCCAAATAGCAGGAACTTGGTTCACCCTGAACCTTTCTTTTGGATAATTATAAATAGATTTTACCACAACAATGGGTGCAATTTCTTTACTACTGGTATCATTACTATTAGTAGCTTCCACAGGTATACTTACTGCTGGCGCCGAGTTTATTTCCAGACTATTTAGTTTTTTTGGCGCAAATACTGTAAGTGTATCGCTAGGTATAATACCCTGTATTTTATTTACAGAAATGGGAGCACTTGCGATTGTTGCAAGTGTATCAGTTACTTTCAAAGCAAGGGTATCAGCTATTAGTGGTTTGTTCGTATTTGTTAATACATTAAGGGTATCTGACTTAACAGTGTCTACTTTAACCAAGGTGTCGGTAGGGTTCCTGAATGCAAATACAATTGGTTTTGCAACTACATTACTTGTATCTTTTACAACAATAAGTGTGTCGGATTTACCTGCTAAAGGTTTTGCTATTGGCGTGGCTATTACTTCAAAAGTATCGTCCGTACTAAATGCCTCTACTTCTTCTAATAATTCCGGGAAATTATATTGTGACAATTCATAGTCATCAATCACTTTTAATAGTTTCTTAGGATAATCGGAAGCGGTTGCATAGCCTGCTTTTTTTAATCCATAAGCCCATGCTGAATCATCAACAGGATCTAGTTGAAATAAAGGAGCGTAATTAGGCCTAGTTTTTAAAAAGTCTGAATGATCCTTAAAGGAACTATTCACATTTGGGTAGGCTCTAAAGCATTCCTGTTTAGTATCGTCGTCATGCAATACAGTTTCGCCTTTCCAATCCAATTTGCATTTTATACCAAAATGGTTATTTGATTTTTTTGCTAATACGCTTTCTCCGCTGCTTGACTCAAGTATTGCTTGTGCCAAAGTAATAGAAGCTGGAATGCCCGTTCTTTTCATTTCCTGAATTGCAATATCCTTGTATTGTTCAATATAAGCAATGGTTGTATTATTTTGGCCTAGCAAACCAAGTGGCGCTAAACAAATAATAACTAAATAGGTCAATTTTTTCATGCTTATTTTTTGCGAATTAAAGTTAGCCCATCTCTAATAGATAGTATTGTTTGTTCTGTCCTAGTGTCATTAAAAACATGTTCATTAAATGCCTGAATTGCTTTTGCACTTTTGCCGCTAATTGAAGGGACCAAAACCTCTCCATGAAATAGTACATTGTCAACAATAATTAATCCATCTTTATTTAGTTGGGGCAATACCAATTCATAATAGTCAATATAGCTGGTTTTGTCGGCGTCAATAAATACAATATCCCACATTGGAGTTAGGGTAGGTATTATTGCCTTCGCGTCTCCAATATGCACCTTTAACTGGGTTGCCTTAGGACTTTGTTTAAAATACTGAATTGCTGTTGTGGCGTCCTCAGGCCTTAATTCAATGGTGTGTAGCGCGCCATTTTCAACTAACCCTTCTGCTAAACATAAGCTACTAAATCCCGTGAATGTGCCAATTTCTAGTATAAATTCAGGACGCAACAATTTACTAAGCATGCATAAAAAACCGCCCTGATGCCAACTACTTTGAAGGTGTGCGTGGCCATGTGTGTTCATAGTTTCGTCATACATAGCCCTTAAATAACTAGGGGTAGCTTCGCTATATTTATCTAAATAGTCATTTGCTAAAGGGTTTATGAAATCCATTGGCAAAGGTCTATTTTTTTTCTGTATTTGGCATCGAAATCGCCCATAAACCTAAAAAGGTAAATAAGCCATTAATAATCAATAATTCCTGTCCAATTCTAAAGCTTCCTGGGGCGGATCCAAAAAGATAGGGCTGAATATAATCCAATAATAAGCATAGTGCAGGTGCCAAAAAGCAAGGCAAGAACGACCATTTGTCCTTAAGTACGCGCTTGGTCAATATACCAAAGGCAAATAGGCCTAACAATGGTCCATAGGTATAAGAGGCTATTTTTAAAATAAGGTCAATGATACTTTTATTGTCAATCCATTTAAAAACAAGTACAAGTAGTAAAAACAGGAACGCGAAAGTAAGATGGACGCGCTGTCTTATTTTTTTTCGTTTTGCTTCATCCCATGCTTCCTGCTTTTGCATGCCTAATATGTCAATGCAGAAACTGGAAGTTAATGCAGTAATTGCGCCATCAGCGCTTGGGAATAATGCGGATATCAATGCTAAAATAAAGATGATTGAAATATAGGGAGGCATGTGGTTCAATGCTAAAGTAGGGAATAGGGTATCGCCCACTGCAGTTACATTATTTTGTGCAGCAAATAAACTTAACAGCCCTCCTAGAAATAAAAATAAGCTAATCGCTATCATCATTGTGAATCCAATTGTGATCATGTTTTTTTGTGCATCTTTCAGTGTCTTTACTGAAATGTTTTTTTGCATCATTTCTTGGTCAAGTCCAGTCATAGTGAGTGTTACAAAAGCACCCCCTATAATTTGTTTCAAGAAAAAAGATTTACTATTTACATTAAAATCAAGCACCGTAGATAAGCCTTTCGCTTCCATCGCTTCTAATGCATCAAAAACTGAAAAATGTAAGGAAGACAAGATATAGATACTGCAAATAATTAATCCTAATAGCATGCCGGATGTTTGTAAAGTATCGGTCCATACAATTGTTTTAACACCCCCTTCATAAGTGTATAATAGTATCATAATTAAAATCACTAAAGTAGTAGCCCAAAAAGGTACTCCCATATTATCGAGGATAAAAACTTGTAGTATTTTAACAACCAAGTATAACCTTGCTGTGGCGCCTAAGGTTCTTGATAATATAAAAAAGGAGGCACCCGTTTTATAAGCTCCAATGCCAAATCTATTTTCCAAGTAGTTGTAAATAGACGTCAAATTCATTTTGTAATAGATAGGCAATAATACATAAGCAATTGCGACATATCCAATCAAATACCCAAACGTGATTTGTAAATAGTAAAATGCGCCACCATTGCCCACTGCTCCAGGAACGCTCACAAAAGTCACCCCACTTAGGGAAGTGCCAATCATGCCAAAAGCAACTAGCATCCAGTTACTATTCTTATTGCCTATAAAAAAGGACATATTATTGCTATTCTTACCTGTTATTTTAGCAACGGCTAATAAGACCAAGAAATATAAAATAACAAATGCAAAAAGGATGGGTGCGCTCATAGTTTAAATTTGATCCCCCAAAGTAATAACAAACTTTCAATTATTTGACTAAATTGTGAGACTGTTTAGTTTAAAGCAAGCCTAAAATGAAAATTTCATCCGTTACTATTTTTTGTGGTTCAAAGTTGGGGAGCCAGCAGGAGTATGAATTACAAGCCATTGAGCTTGGAAATTTATTAGCCCATAGTAAACGTACAATCATTTATGGTGGTGGTAATAAAGGTATCATGGGGGCTGTTTCAAATGCAGCTTTGGCTGCAGGGGGCAAAGTAATTGGCATTATCCCAAAACTGTTATTAGAATGGGAGGCGGAACATAAAGGCCTTACCGAACTAATTGTTACTGAAACAATGCACGAAAGGAAGTTATTGCTTTACGATAAAGGGGATGCTGCCATAGTGCTACCAGGTGGCATGGGCACATTGGACGAGCTTTTTGAACTGCTCACTTGGAATAACCTAAAAATTCACGACAAGAAAGTTTTTATTTTAAATACCGGAGGCTATTACAATGCACTAATTCATTTATTAGATACAATGGAGTTACAAGGGTTTTTATACGATAATTGGAGAGATCGATTAATTATTTGTAGCTCGGCAGAAGAAATTATTGAGTCTTTCGCTTCTTTAAATTAATTGGGAAACCAACACCTGCTCTAAAAATTGGTTGCGCGCGTAATTGTCCCAATCGGTAGGGTGAACGCATATCATTTACTAAATCAAACATGATAGAAAAATAACTCATACCATTTTTGCTATGATGGCCATACCCTATACCAGCTAATACACTTGCTGCGCCAAAATTTGCTGTACCCGACATGCCACTTGCGACATTCTTTTCGTAGGCCATGGTTATATTGTATTCGGGCTGTAGCTGTAAAAAGAAATTTTGTATAGGCCAAACTCTGACAAAAGTGCCAATGCCTAATTGTAAGTTCCTTGTTCTGTATTCATTCCACTCGTTAGCGTTGAAAGAGGAATAATATATATTCATTGCAACCCCTAAATCAACATATTCATTGTAACTTTTAAGTAATTCAGGATTTAAGCCAATTTGAAAAGAACCTGCACCACCTCCAATTACAATTCCGCCCCCCAACAAAATTGGCCTTGGCTCGATCAAGTTCTTGTTTGTTACAATTGTTTGCGCATTTGAAGCAATAGCAATTAAAATAAATAAAGAAAGTGCAAATGATTTTAAATTCATGAGTTATTATTTTAAATCGAAAATTTTACCTGCATTTAATATATTGTTAGGGTCAAAAGTTTTTTTAATACCCCTCATTATTTCCAAGTTCGCACTTTTAAAAACTACAGGCATATAAGATTTTTGAATTAGTCCAATACCATGTTCACCACTAATGGTGCCCCCAAGGTCTTTAACAATCACGAATAATTCTTTTAAAATAGTATTCATTTCCTCACTACCGTAGCTGTTTTTAATAGTAGGGTGATTAATTCTAATATGCAAATTACCATCGCCAGCGTGGCCATAGCAAACTGCATGGAAACCATATTGCAAGCCTAAGGCTTTAACGCCTTTAACCAATTTAGGTAATTCGGCCCTTGGTACAACAGTATCTTCTTCAATTGTATAGCCAACACTTTTTACAGCTTCAGCAACTCTTCTTCTAAGTTTCCACAATTCAGTTTTTTGTTGTGCATCATCGGCAAAGAAAATTTCGCCCGCGTCGTATTGCACTAATACCTCAGCAATGGCTTCCATTTCGCCCATTAAAACATCCATATTATTTCCGTCTACTTCAATAATTAAATGGGCGGCAATGTCGTCAGAAACAGGGAAAGCAGTGCTGTCTACCATTTTGCTTACAATTTTAATAGCATCTATTTCCATTAATTCCATGGCACTTGGTGTAAAGCCCGCTCTAAAAATAGCGCTCACCGCCTCACTTGCTTTTTCGAGGCTAGCAAATGGCGCTAACATTAATAAGTCAAACTTAGGAAGTGGAATAAGCTTAAGTACAATTTTGGTAACAATACCTAAAGTACCTTCACTACCAACTAATAGCTGCGTTAAATTATATCCAGTTGAATTTTTTAATACGTTCGATCCTGTCCAAATAATATCACCTGTAGGCGTAACCACTTCTAGGTTTAACACATAGTCTTTAACTACTCCATATTTTACTGCCTTGGGACCACCTGAATTTTCGGCAATATTTCCGCCAATAAAGCAACTTCCTTTACTGCTAGGGTCTGGAGGGTAAAACAAGTTTACTTCCTTTACCGCGTTTTGTAAAACTTCCGTAATAACTCCTGGTTCTGTAGTTACTTGTAAGTTTCTATCGTCAATTTCTAAAATACTATTAAAGCGTTCCATTGAAATAACTAGTCCTCCTAAATGAGGCAAAGCGCCACCGCTTAAACCTGTTCCACCTCCACGAGGAGTAACGGGAATTAAGTTTTCATTACAAAGCTTTAATAAGGCTGCAATTTCTTCCGCCTTTCTTGGTTTAACAACTACTTCTGGGTTATAATGTAAACGCTCTGTTTCGTCTTTGCCATATTTTTCGAAGCTTTCCGCATCGGTAAATATAAAATCAGCCCCAACAATTTCATTGAATTGTAATAATAGGGCAGGTGTAATCTTATTCATCAGTAGTCAGTTTAATAAGGAACAATCATAGTAGGGGTGACCTAAAATAAGCCATATAACATCCCGTCCACCTTGCTTATAATTTCGCCAAAATCTTCTTCGTTTTCTCCGAATTTATTTTTGTCACAATCAATTATTAGTAACGGGCCTTCTTTGTATCCTTCTATCCACTTATTATAAAATTCATTTAGCTTCTTTAAATAATCTAAACGAATATTTTCCTCGTATTCTCGTCCTCTCTTTTGTATTTGCGACACCAATGTAGGAACAGAAGCCTTTAAGTAAATTAATAAATCGGGAGGTTGAACCATTGTTTTAATAGTACTAAAAAATCCATAGTAATTATCAAAATCACGCTTACTCATTAATCCCATTTCATGTAAGTTAGGCGCGAATATATTTGCATCTTCGTAAATGGTTCTATCTTGTATAATAGTTTCAGTACCCCTTTGAATTTCTAAAATTTGGTTCAACCTGCCATGCAAAAAATAAATCTGAAGGTTAAAACTCCAGCGGGGCATATCGTCGTAGAAGTCAATAAGGTAAGGGTTATGGTCCACATCCTCGAACTGGGGAATCCAACGGTAATGCTTACTCAGCATTTCAGTTAAGGTTGTTTTACCTGCGCCAATGTTTCCTGCGATTGCAATGTGTTTGGGTTTCTTTATTTTTGCCATAGTCGTAGTGATACAAAATAGTTATTTGCTATTTTAAATTGTTTAAACGTATTTCATTCCAATTGCTTGTCTTACTAAATTTAAAGTAGTCGAAGCGCTTGCCCTAGCTTTGTCAGCGCCCTGATTAATTATTTTAATAAGTAAGTCTTTGTTGTTTTGTAAATCAGTTGCTTTAGTTCGGATTGGCTGAATAAAACCCACCATATCTTCCGCCAATTGCTTTTTCATATCCCCGTATCTTATTACACAATTTCCTACACTGCTATTATTAAAGTCCTCTTCAAATTTTTTCACGGTGTCGGCACTACTCACTAAGCTCATTAAGGTGAAAAGGTTTTCAATATAATCGGGCTTTTTTGAATTCGGTGCTAATGGTCCCTGATCGGTTTTAGCTTTCATTACTTTTTTACGAATCATATCATCCTCGTCAGCTAAAAACAAAGTGGTCATTTGGTTTTCGCTCTTGCTCATCTTCCCATTTCCATCTAGCCCCATTATTTTCACCAATTCGCTGTTATAATTAAAAGCGTAAGGCATAGGGAAAATTTCACCATACCTATAATTAAATCGCTCCGCAAAATTGCGTGCCATTTCTAAATTTTGTTCTTGGTCTTTTCCAACAGGTACTTTTACCGCACGATGAATTAAAATATCGGCAGCTTGTAAAACAGGGTAGGTTAATAAACCTGCATTCACATTATCAGGTTGCATTCTTATCTTATCCTTAAAAGTGGTTGTTTTTTCTAATTCCCCTTTATAAGCAAGCATGTTTAAATACAGATATAATTCTGCAATTTCTGGAACATCACTTTGTACATATAAGGATACTTTTTCAGGATCCAAACCACAAGCAATATTTTCTGCTACCACCCTAAGTACACTTTCTTGCAATGTTTTTGTATCGGGATGTGTAGTTAAGCTATGCCAATTAGCTACAAAAAAGTAGCAATCAAATTCATCTTGCATACGCACATAATTGCGCATCGCACCAAAATAGTTGCCTAAATGCAAGAAGCCTGTGGGCCTAATACCGCTCAATACAATTTCCTTTTTCATAGCTGTGCGAAGATAATGAAATGGGAACCCATTTTTTGCCATCTTTTTGGGATATTTGTACAGAATCTAAAAAAAACCATTTGAGCCAAGCTTCTCTTTTATCAAGTCCCATTGAATACCTTAAAGGCGTAGGCCCTTTGAGGGCTGATATGCTTAAGAAAGAACTGAATTTGTACACTTTTGGCGATTTGTTGCAGCATTTCCCACATAGGCATATTGACAAAACGCAGGTTACACTCATTGCTAATATCACCCCACAGCAGGATTTTGTGCAGGTTAAGGGAATTTTACAAGGAATTGACTTGATAGGAGAAAAACGTTCCAAACGCATGGTTTCCCAGTTAAAGGATGAAACGGGGCAGTTAGAATTGGCTTGGTTTCAGGGAATTAGCTGGGTGCAGAAAAATTTAGTGGCCGGACAAGCCTACTTGGTTTTTGGCCGGGTGAGCTTTTTTAATGGAAGGGCACAAATAGTGCATCCCGAAATTGAACCCTATGTTGCAGCAACGCAAGGTCAAAAGTCGTTATTGGAACCCGTATATCCTTCCACTGAAAAATTAAAAGCGAGAGGTTTAAATGGGAAGCAAATAGGGAAGTTAACTCAGGTTTTATTTCAGCAAATAAGTGAAAGGGATTTACCTGAAAACTTGCCAGCGCATTTATTACAAAATAGAATGGGCCGGTGGGAGGCGCATAGGCAAATACATTTCCCGAATTCAAACGAACAATATAAAAAAGCATTAGAACGATTGGTGTTTGAAGAATTATTTATTGCACAAGTGCGATTGAATTTAATAAAGATAGATAGGCATAAAAATAGTCGTGGACATTTGTTTGTAAAAGTGGGAGATTATTTTAATGATTTTTATAATAAGTATTTGCCTTTTCAATTAACTGGTGCACAAAAAAGAGTGATTAAAGAAATAAGAATTGATACCGCCAAGGGGTATCAGATGAACAGGTTGTTGCAAGGCGATGTAGGAAGTGGAAAAACAATGATCGCATTACTTGCTATGTTAATTGCAGCTGATAATGGGTTTCAAAGTTGTTTAATGGCACCAACCGAAATCCTTGCTCAGCAACACTATGCAAGCTTAACGGAATTATTAAAGGATATGCCAGTTGAAGTTGCTTTATTAACAGGGAGTACAAAAATTGCAGAACGAAGACGCGTTTTAAAAGGGTTAATGGAAGACACCATTCATTTTGTAGTAGGTACCCACGCGATTATTGAAGACGTAGTACAATTTAAAAATTTAGGGCTTGCAGTGATTGATGAACAACACCGTTTTGGGGTGGCGCAACGTGCAAGGCTTTGGAAAAAAAACACTATTCCGCCCCATGTATTAGTAATGACTGCTACACCAATACCAAGGACGCTAGCAATGACTGCTTTTGGTGATTTAGATTACAGTGTGATGGATGAATTGCCACCGGGAAGACAGCCCATAAAAACGGTACACCGTTATGAAACCACAAGAGGTACGGTGATGGAGTTTGTGAAAACTGAAATAACAAAAGGGCGCCAAGCTTATTATGTATATCCCTTAATTGAAGAAAGTGAAAAAATGAGTTTCGAGGATTTAATGCAGGGCTACGAACAAGTAAAAAGTTATTTCCCCGAGCCCAAATATAAAATAAGCATGGTGCATGGTAGGCAAAAGAATGTAGAAAAGGAAACCAATATGCAAAGGTTTGTTACTGGGGATACGCAAATATTACTAGGAACAACGGTTATTGAAGTGGGGGTGAATGTGCCCAATGCAAGTGTGATGGTCATTGAAAGTGCCGAGAAATTCGGATTGTCGCAATTGCACCAATTGCGAGGACGTGTGGGACGGGGATCAGAACAGAGTTATTGTATATTACTAAGTAGTGTGAAAGCGAGCAGAGAAGCAAAGGAGCGCTTAAAAATAATGTGTAATACCAATGACGGCTTTGTAATTGCCGAAAAGGATTTAGAAATAAGAGGCCCCGGAGATATAGACGGCACAAGGCAAAGTGGCGCATTGAACTTCAAATTAGCGAATATCATAAACGATAGGGAAGCCTTATTATTAGCTAAAGAACAAGCTACTGAACTATGTGAAAAGGACCCAACCCTGTCCTCGCCCGAAAATGCACCTATTAGGGCTTATTTACAATCACAAAAAAGCAAAATAGGCTGGGGTAAAATTGCATAAAAGGACTAAGTTTTTTAACTAACTTGCAGTACTTCTAAACACAATAAACCATGGGAAAGTATTTACCACTTGATGCGAAAATTTTTATACAAAACAGAAAGCGTTTTGTAGCGAAAATGCAAAAGAACAGCATTGCTATTTTTGTAGGGAATGACGAATTTCCAACAAACGGGGATGCTTTATACGAGTACAAACAAAATAGCGATTTATATTGGTTGTCCGGCATAGAACAGGAAGGTTCGATGTTGGTTTTATTTCCAGATAATCCAGACCCTAAATACCGCGAAGTATTAGTGCTAGTTAGGCCTCAGGAATTAAAAGAAATTTGGGATGGTAAAAGGTTAAGGGTAAGCGAAGCAACTGCTATATCAGGAATGCCAACAATTGTTTGGGCTGACGTGTTGGATGGTATGCTACAACAATGGATACATTTAGCAGATGCTATTTATTTAGACACGAACGAAAATGACCGTAAAAATAATTTGTTGCGTACACATGAATACAGGTTCATTGACGAAACAAAAGCAAGATATCCTTTACACCAATACTTACGTGCTGCAAAACTTTTAAAGGAGTTAAGAGGTATTAAAACAAAAGAAGAAGTAGTAGTAATTCAAAAGGCAATTGATATTACTGAAGTTGCCTTCAGAAGATTATTAAAATTTATTGAACCAGGGGTGCATGAGCATGAAATTGAAGCAGAAATTTATCATTCTTTTTTAAGTCAACGTGCAACAGGGGTTGCTTATCATAGCATTATTGCAAGCGGTGACAACGCAAGAACCTTACATTATATTAATAATAATAATGAATGCAAAGACGGGGAATTAGTACTCATGGATTTTGGTGCAAGTTATGGTGGCTATAATGCCGATTTAACAAGGACAGTTCCAGTGAATGGTAAATTTACAAAGCGTCAAAAGGAAGTATACAATGCTTGTTTGCATTTACATGACTATGCTAAATCAATTTTAAAACCTGGAATTAGCATTTTAAAATATACGGATAAAGTAGGGGAAGAAGCGACTAAACAATTCATTAAAATTGGATTGATAACCAAAGCAGATGTGAAAAATGAGGATACTGAAAATAGGGCGTACAGAAAATATTTATACCATGGTATTTCCCATCATTTGGGTATAGATGTACACGACTTGGGTACAAGAACTGAGCCAGTGCAAGCAGGCATGGTGTTTACTGTAGAGCCAGGTATTTATATTAAAGAAGAAAACATGGGAGTGCGTATTGAAAACAATATTTGGCTTACTAAAACAGGACATATTGACTTAATGAAAGCAATGCCAATTACTGTGGAAGAAATTGAAACATTAATGCGTCGACGCAAATAAATAAAGGCAAGTATGTTTAAAAAACAAATACCTAATTTCCTCACCTTGCTCAATTTGTTTTTTGGGTGCTTGGCCATTATGTCCACATTCCAAGCGGGTGCCATGGCTTCAATTGATTCAGTAGGGGATATGATTGTTGAAATTCCCGAACCTATTTTTTATGCAAGTTTATTTATTGGGTTGGCTGCCATTATGGATTTTTTTGATGGTTTCGCAGCTAGGTGGTTAAAGGTTTCTTCTGATATGGGTTTGCAATTAGATTCTTTGGCGGATATAATTAGTTTTGGTGTTGCACCAGCTTGTATTGTTTTTCAGTTTTTAAAATTATCCTTAGCTAACGACATTAATGCATTATCGCATAATTCTATGTTATTATTTCCTGCATTTATAATCCCAATGGCAGGCGCCTACAGGTTAGCAAGGTTTAATATTGATAAACAACAAACTACTTATTTTAAAGGGGTGCCCATACCAATGATAGGTATTTTAACAGCTGCCTTCCCACTAATTTATTGGCAACCCCAAAGCCTGTTGTTTTCAAAGTTGCTTATTAGCCCTTATTTTTGGTATGGTTATATCTTGTTAGTTTCTTATTTAATGGTAATGGAAGCACCTATGTTGGCGCTGAAAAGCTTGAGTAATAAGAAAAAACTAATACTCCCCTTACTATTGGTTGTGCTAGAAACCCTATTATCTGCAGTGTTTTTTAAGTGGTTAGCTATCCCGTTTGCCTTTATTGGCTATTGCTTAGTATCTTTGTTATACAAGAAAACAATTACAAAATAAGAAACAAATCCTATGACATTTCAAGTACAAATAAAAGTAATGCCTCTTAAAGATTTATTAGACCCTCAAGGTAAAGCTGTTTTAGGCGGTTTGCATAATTTAGGGATGACGGGAATACAGGACGTTAGGGTAGGCAAGCACATTACATTACAAATAGAAGCAGCTGACGAAGCAGCAGCAAGAACTATTGCTGAAGAAGCTAGTAAAAAATTATTAGCGAACGCGGTAATGGAACAATTCGAAATTGAATTTATTCAAGCCTAGTTTCTTAGTATGTTATATTTAGTACCTACACCTATTGGGAATTTAAAAGATATGACCTATAGGGCCGTTGAGGTATTACAGGAAGTGGACTTTATATTATGCGAGGACACCCGCACTTCTTCTAAATTATTACAGCATTATAATATTAAAAAACCACTTACACCTTATCATCAACATAATGAGCATAAGGTAGTGGAACATTTAGTAGACCAATTGGCTGCTGGGAAAAATATTGCTTTAATTACCGATGCAGGTACGCCCGGCATTTCCGATCCTGCTTTTTTATTGGTTCGAGCATGCAAAGCCGCAGGAGTTGCCATAACAAGCTTACCAGGGGCAACCGCTTTTGTGCCCGCTTTGGTAAATAGCGGTTTACCAAGTACCCGATTTACTTTTGAGGGCTTTATCCCCTTGAAAAAAGGAAAGAAAACATTAATGGAATCCTTAGTGAATGAGGAACGCACTATGATTTTTTACGAAAGCCCAATGCGTTTAGTTAAAACACTCGAACTTTTTAGTACTTATTTTGGAGCCAACCGTAAAGCTGCTGTTAGTAGGGAGCTTACAAAAATGTTTGAAGAAAACGTGACAGACACGCTCGAAAATTTAGTCACATATTTTACGTCAAAGCAAGTAAAAGGGGAGATAGTGATTGTGGTGGAAGGCAAGGAGTAATACATTTGCATAAATTAATATCATTAGTCAAGAATAAAATTTTTAATTAAAATGTTTGATATTATATTTTTAGGTAGTATTTTTTTAGTGTTGGCTACTGTCTATTTGTTGTTATTTACCGAAAATGCGTCTAAGTCTTATCCCGACTACGTGTTGTCTGCTTTATTATTAATTCAAGCATGGTCAGTATTGATTTATTTGCTAATGAGTTCAGGATATATACTTAGTTTCCCACACTTATACAAAACAGCTGTTCCAACTAACTATTTAGTAGCACCCTTATCTTTTTTATACATAAAAATAGTTTTAGGGAATGAAATAAAGTTTAAGAAATGGGACTTGTTACATTTTATTCCATTCCTTTTCTTTTTTTTAAATCATTTTCCATTTTACATATTAGGTACCAACGAAAAATTAATAGTTGTTAATAGTGCTTTACAGGATTGGTCAAATGCATACAAATATAAAACAGGCATTTTGCCCGAGTATATTAATTATTTATTAAGGCCATTGCAAGCATTGATTTATTTATTTTTTCAGTGGAAATTATTGCTCAGTTTTAAAACAAATCAGCCGGAAGGCCCAGTTCAAAACCAAATAAACTTAGTTATAAAATGGCTTAAGGTTTTTACATGGACTGCAACAATCATGTTAGCCGGATTTTTTATTTTAACTTTTCTTGTAATTCTATTACCTACATATATTGATAATAAGTTTGTAGTGATTACCACGAGTTTATTTGTCTCAGGAGGGTTTTTTGTAATGTCTGGATATTTGCTAACTCACCCAGGGGTATTGACAGGGCTTCCTTTTATAAAATATCAGGAACTAACTTCAAATACCTTGACCGAGAAAAGCAATAATATTCCCTACGTGAATTATGATTATAGTAAGGAAATGGAAGCTATTCAACAATATTTTGAACAACAAAAGCCCTTTTTGAAAAAGGATTTAAATATAAATCAGGTTTCAGTTGCTTTAGGCATCCCTTCAAGGGAGTTGTCCTTTATAATAAATAACCATTTTGGGCAACGTTTCACAGACTTTCTAAATAAGTATCGGGTTGAATTTATTACAAAAAAAATGAATAAGGAATACCTCAACAATTATACTTTGGAGGCTATCGCAAGTGAAGCAGGGTTTGCTTCTAAGAGTACTTTTAACCTTGCATTTAAAAAGTACCATCAATTAACACCATCCGAATATTTAGCCAAATTGTAGTTTTTAAGCTATTACTATATACATTCTGTGTGAATTTCTGATTTTCACACAGTTAAATTGATACGTCCAACCCATTGAGGGTATTCTACTTTTATTTTTGGGGCACCTTGTTGCACATTTAATTCTTAATGTGCTTTACTTAGGTTCATATTATATTTTAATATCATAATTTATAGTACTAATGCCCCCCCTTAGCATATTTCAATTTGGCACATCCCTCTTTATAAGCATAGGTATGTTTGGGGTATTGCCTGCTAATGCACAATCTATTACCCCCCACATTCTAAATAACGGAGGAGGTTCAGTTACCTCCATGGAATGGAGTATTGGGGAAGGGGCTTCGATTGCTCCCTTTTTAGCGGGTGGCTTATCCTTAAATACGGGTGTTTTACAACCTATGACAAATATAGTCACTGCTATTAATGAATATGGTCCAGCTGTTTTTGGGAACCAAATTACGGTGGGCCCTAATCCTGTTGCTAACCTTTTACGTTTTAAAGCCAGGCTGGCGCAAGTAGGTAATTTAAGCATTCAATTATTTGATGCTAAATCAGCCATTGTTTATATCCAAGAGGCTGGAATTATTTACGGTAATTACGACAAGGACATTCAAATGCAAGGCTATCCTGACGGTGTAATGTATGTGCGTGTTTATTTTAAACCAAATAATGGCGCTGCAAAAACTGGGGTATACAAAATTATCAAAATAGCAAACTAAGGAACGCCTTATTATAAAAACATTTTCTTTTAATTAATTTACAATGACATTAGCTACATTAAAAAAGCGAATCACTCGAACTAAAATAAGCTGGATCTTTTTTTTAATGGTTTTTACTTTTTGCTTTGTGCATACCAATGCACAAACTGGATTAAATTTCCAGGGAGTAGCACGTAATAGTAACAATGTGATATTAGCATCGCAACAAATTAGTTTACGATTAAGTATACTTCAGGGTACTGCTTCGGGCAGTGCTGAATATACTGAAACAAGAATAGTGACTACTAACGCACAAGGTTTGTTTACAGCAGTAATTGGAGATGCCGGTGCGACAAGTACTTTAGGAAATTTTGCTACCATAAATTGGAAAAACACCCCTAAGTATTTAAAAATCGAAATGGATGTAGCTGCTGGAAACAATTTTATTACCATGGGCACCACGCAGTTCCAATATGTAGCGTATGCACAATTTGCAAATGGGGTGGATGCAGCAAATATAGCAGGGGTTGTACCTGTTGAAAAAGGAGGAACTGGTGTTTCAAGTATTACTGCATTAAAAACTGCATTAGCAATAGATAAAATAAATAATACAACGGATGCGGAGAAGCCCATAAGTACAAAAACACAAGCCGCGTTGGATTTAATATTAGTAACTGCGACAGATACTTCACGTTTCTCAAGCAGAATAAATGCAAAAGCAAACACTTTGGATGTTGCAACAGGTTTAGCAACTAAGGTGGACAAAGTAACAGGCAAGGAATTATCTACCAATGATTATACTACTGTAGAAAAAATAAAACTCTCAGCTATTACAGGCACTAATACAGGTGACCAAGATTTAAGCAGTTATGCAACTAATACTTCACTTGCTTTAAAAGCAAATGCTGTTGATGTTACAACAAGTTTAGCTTCTAAAGTTGATAAAGTATCAGGCAAGGTATTATCAACCAATGATTATACCGCTGCAGAAAAAGCAAAGCTTGCAGCCATTACAGGTAGTAATACTGGAGATCAGGATTTAACTAGTTACGCCACTAATGCGGCGCTTGCTTTAAAAGTAAATACTACAGATGTAAATACTGCGCTTGGATTAAAAGCAAATCTGTCGGATCTCACTTTAGGTTTAGCACTTAAAGAAAATAGTTTAAATAAATCAACAGCTAACGATTTAGGGGGTGTATCACCAAGTGATATCTTATATCCTACACAAAAAGCTGTTAAGGATTACATAACTGCTAACGCGGCAAGTGGAGGTGTGGCGGATGGAGGAATAACAAATATTAAGCTAGCTGATGCGGCTGTGACCTATGCTAAATTTCAAAGTATACCTACCAATACGATTCTTGGTAATACTACTTCATCTACTGCTGTGGTTCAGGCTATTGCAACAACAGGATCGGATAATGTTGTTTTGTCTACTAGTCCTTTAATAAATTCTCCAACTTTAGTAACACCAAATTTAGGAATTGCTACAGCCACTTCTCTAAATAATATAACAATGTCTGCTGCTGGAGGTCAGCCTGCAATATTATCTGTAATTGGAACTGCATCAGTAAAAAGAGATAATAATGGAGATGATGCACCTAATCAGCGTTATGAAAATTTATTAACGGATGCTGTGAGTTTAACAACTAGTCAACCCATTGACGGCCAAAAAACATTTCAAAATAATTTAGTAATGGGTGCAATGGGAGGCATTGTTGGAACAAATACCCCCACTACTATTAATTTTGCCAATGGGAGTAGGATAGGGGATATACAAAATATTGAAGCAGATAACCCTGATGGTTTGGGATCTATTGATTTGTATGCACCAGATCGTGCGAAATGGGTTCAAATGAATTATGGTAATACAAATTATATAGGACTACGTTCTAATAGAGCGTTTATAGAAGTCGGCG
>CAJATB010000256.1 GCA_903944755.1 uncultured Bacteroidota bacterium | reverse complement strand
TGTTGCCTCTGCGTGAGCTTATGGACATTTACAAAATAATTTATACTAATTAAATAGAATAGTGAAAAACGGCATTTCTAAATAAAGGAGTAAAGTATTTTGGGTACTCTAACTTTGCCTTATATGTGCAAGTAAAATAATTCAACTAAACATTTATATCTTTATTTATGACAGATAAGCAACTAATATTTCTCATTTTAATTATTTGGAGCATTCCTAGCACTTATTTTAGGAGTAAGTTTAGGAAAATAGTTTACCAAACTGATGATTGGAAAATAAATATCAAACCTCTTTTCAAAAAAGAGATTGTGGGTTTATTCACTAATATGTATCCCGATAATAATACTTACCTCAAAACAAGAAATTACTACCGAATCTATTTAGCTATTTATCTGATTTTATTTATTATTTATAGTTTAATTTAACTGAAATATTTTATAGCCTTTAAAAATACTATTTAGAAATAGTTTAAATATTATGAAGCAAGCACTACTTAATTTATTATTTTCCTTCATCGCTTTTTCAATTGCATACAGTATTGCGTTATTAACTGGACTACAGGTGATTCAGCAAGCTGTATTGATTGCCTTTCTTATTCAATGGATTTTGTTTGTTCCTGCTTTTATATTTCAAACAGAAAAGTTTTATGACCTAACTGGGAGTGTAACCTACATATCTATTGTAATTTATATAAGCATTCAAAGTTATTCTGCAACAAATGTCAATATAGGTAGCATCCTTTTAGCTTCTTTCATCATCCTATGGGCAATCCGTTTAGGCAGCTTTTTATTTATAAGAATTCAAAAAAATGGAGAAGATAAAAGGTTTAAATCTATAAAACCCTCACCAACAAGGTTCTTCATGACATGGACTTTACAAGGTATGTGGGTTTCTTTATGTTCAATGTGTGCCTTAACAGCAATTGCAAGCAAAAATGGGGTAATCCTAAATGTGTTTTTTTATATTGGCATGCTAGTCTTTATTGCTGGGTTTGTTATTGAGATTATTGCTGACTGGCAAAAGTCTACATTCCGTAAAAATCCTGAAAATAAGGATCAGTTTATTTGTCATGGTCTTTGGTATTATTCAAGACACCCAAACTACTTTGGTGAAATTATCTTATGGTTGGGGATTTCAATTATGTCTTTTTCCTCCTTATCAAGTTGGCAGTATATCACTTTAATTTCTCCACTTTTTACATATGTTTTACTTGTTTATATAAGTGGTGTTAGGATTTTAGAAATTTCGGGGATGGAGAAATGGGGTCATTTAGAGAGCTATCAAGAATATGTCCGCACAACACCTTCCTTATTTCCATATACCAAGTAGTTGTCAATTGTACTTGTTTGGGGTTTTTATCTTAAATTTAGATATATGAGACTAAATCAAAAACTTCACTTTAGTTGTACTGGATGTATAACAAAGCTTCTTGTGATTGTATGTGTTTTTTCAGTTAACATTTTATCTGCACAAACCGTTGTAGAAAAAATAGTTCAGGAAGCAAATAATCATTCGCAACTGAAACTAATGGCTCACGAATTATTAGATAAAATTGGGCCAAGATTAGTAGGTACACCTCAAATGAAAAAAGCCAACGATTGGGCGGTTGATAAATATACAGGCTGGGGTATTACTGCCCGAAACGAACAATGGGGTGAGTGGAAAGGTTGGGAACGAGGCATCACACATATTGACATGCTTTCCCCTAGAGTAAAAAGTTTAGAAGGAACACAATTATCTTGGTGCCCTTCCACTAATGGGAAAGCTATTAAAGCTGAATTAATTATCATTCCAGATGTGTTAGATTCAATCGAATTTGTGAATTGGTTGCCTAATGTAAAGGGGAAATTTGTAATGATTTCAATGAATCAACCAACTGGACGGCCGGATGATAATTGGCAACAATTTGCTACCAAAGAATCGTTTGATAAATTAAAAAAAGAACGCACCGAACAAACAGATGCTTGGCGTAAACGCATCAGTAAAACGGGCTATTCAGCTAAAATGCTTCCAATTATTTTAGAAAAAGCTGGTGCATCTGGTGTTTTAACCAATAACTGGTCAAGTGGCTTTGGCGTTGATAAAATATTTAATGCATACACTTCAAAAATTCCAACTGTTGATATCGCACTAGAAGATTACGGAAGCTTGTATCGTTTGGTTGAATCTGGTAGCAATCCCATAATTAGTATTCAAACTGGTTCAAAAGATGTAGGAGTAGTGCCTTCATTTAATACCATTGCCGAAATAAAAGGGACCGAAAAGCCTGATGAATATGTAATGTTATCTGCACATTTTGATTCTTGGGATGCTGGGCAAGGTGCAACTGATAATGGAACAGGTACATTAACCATGATGGAAGCTATGCGCATTTTAAAATTAGTATATCCAAATCCTAAACGTACTATATTAGTAGGACATTGGGGAAGCGAGGAACAAGGATTGAATGGATCCAGGGCATTTGTCGAAGATCATCCTGAAATTGTCAATAAACTACAAGCATTGTTTAATCAGGATAATGGAACAGGAAGGGTTGTGAATATTGCTGGACAAGGCTTTCAACAATCTGGCGAATTTATTTCACGTTGGTTAGCCGCCGTGCCAAGTAATATCAAAGATTCTATCAAAACTAATTTTCCTGGATCACCAGGTGGTGGCGGAAGTGACTTTGCTTCTTTTGTAGCAGTGGGTGCACCCGGGTTTTCTTTAAGCTCTTTAAGCTGGTCTTATTCTAATTATACTTGGCATACGAATAGAGACACTTATGATAAAGTAATTTTTGATGATTTACAAAGCAATGCTATTCTTACTGCTATTATGGTATATATGGCTTGCGAAGACAATGCAACTTTCCCAAGAGATAAAGTTGACTTGGGAACTGATAAAAGAACGGGACAGCCCTTGCAATGGCCAGTGCAAGTAAAATCAATTCGTAAAGGACCTGTTGCCCCAAAGAATTAATTCTACTGTGTCGACAATCCGAAGTAAGTCAAATTAGAAAATTGAATTAGACGTCAAGTGTTTCTATAAAAACTTGTTGACTCGTAAAAATTGAATAAAATAGCCTAATAGAAATTTGATATGAATAAATCTTCGCACTTTGTGGTTTTTTGCATCATAGCATTATTTATGAGTGTATCTATTTCCACTTCAGCTCAGAACAACGTTGTTTGGATGTCGACATCACAATCTAAACAGTGGGAAAATATAGATGGCTTGAAAGTAACTCCATCTAACAGTGTTGTTGCTGATGGAGAAATACTTTTAAACGAAAAAATGCAAGTGATTAAAGGCTTTGGAACTTGCTTCAATGAACTTGGTTGGGCTTCTTTAAATATGCTTAGTGTAAAGGATAGGGAATCTATTTTTAAAGAATTGTTTTCGCCAAATATTGGTGCAAACTTTACTATTTGCCGAATGCCAATTGGAGCAAACGATTTTTCTATCAATTGGTATTCGTATAATGAAACAGCCGGTGATTTTGAAATGAAAAAATTCAACATCAATAGTGACTTAAATAATTTAATTCCCTTTATCAAAAATGCACAAAAATATAACCCGTCTTTAACAATTTGGGCATCACCTTGGTCTCCACCATCGTGGATGAAGTATAATAAGCATTACGCAGCTAAAAGTATGTTGGGGGAGACTAATTTTAATGGCATCAGCAATGGATTGACAAAAGATAAAGAAGGCAATGAGGGATCTGACATGTTCATTCAAGAGGATAAATATTACAAATCTTATGCATTGTATTTTGCAAAATTCATTGATGCTTATAAGGAGCAGAAAATAGCTATTGACATGGTAATGCCGCAAAATGAATTTAATTCTGCTCAAGTATTTCCAAGTTGCACATGGACAGCTGCAGGGTTGTCAAAATTTATAAGTTATTTGGGGCCACAAATGGGAAAGAGGAATGTTGATATATTTTTTGGGACTATGGAACGCGCAAATGCCAAGCTAGTGGACACTTCCATTTTAGATACTCAAATTAGCAAGTATATAAAAGGGGTTGGATTTCAGTGGGCGGGTAAAGATGCAATTTCAACGATTCATAATACGTATCCAAACCTTACCCTTTATCAAACCGAACAGGAGTGTGGGAATGGAGAAAATGATTGGAAGTTTTGTGCCTATACATGGGATTTGATGAAACATTATTTTAAAAATGGGGTAAATGCTTACATGTATTGGAATACTTCACTAAAAAAAGGGGGCATAAGTACCTGGGGTTGGAAGCAAAATTCTTTAATAAGCGTTGATACTTTAAATAAAACTTTTAAATACAATTATGAGTATTATTTGATGAAGCATTTGAGTCATTTTGTAAAACCAGGTGCAAAAAGACTTAATACAATTGGAGCTTTCACAAACATACTTGCCTTCCAAAATCCAGATAAAAGTATTGTGATGGTTGTTCAAAACGATAGTAATGAAGAAAAGAAAGTACAATTAAAAATTGGAACGCAATTTCTGGCGCCAACACTAAAACCGGATTCGTATAATACCTTCCTTATAAAAAACAATAATCGATAAATACAACATGCAGCTTTTTTTATTTATTCGAAGCCTTAATAAAATCTCCTTTTAGGTTAACCGAAAACAATTTAAAAACAT
>CAJATB010000255.1 GCA_903944755.1 uncultured Bacteroidota bacterium | reverse complement strand
CTAATGACGATAATGCTTTATATTTTGATGTTCAACAAAAAACAGATAAACAACATATTTTAGATAATCCAGATACCTATATTGGTTCTGTCGAAACAGTTGACACGGATATGTGGATTATGAATGAAGCCAGTGATAAAATTGTTGAGAAAACTATTAGTTATGTGCCTGGACTATTCAAACTATTTGACGAAGGCATAGTAAATTGCAGAGACCATGTTATCCGAATGCAATCCAAAGTTGATGCGAGCGTGCCAAATTCGCTACCTGTTACTTATATTGATGTTGCTATTCAAGAAGATGGCACTATTATTATGATTAACGATGGGAATGGTATTGATGTGGTACAACATCCTGAATACAAAACGTGGGTTCCTGAATTAATCTTCGGACATTTGAGAACCTCCACCAATTACAATAAAGAGGAAAAGAAAATTGTGGGCGGTAAAAATGGATTTGGATTTAAATTGGTTTTAATTTGGTCTACACAAGGTTCCATTGAAACAGTAGATCATATTCGCGGTTTAAAATATGTACAAGAATTTAACAATAACTTGGATACTATTTGTCCTCCCAAAATCACAAAGGCGTCCAAGACCAAACCTTATACCAAAATTACATTTAAACCGGATTACCATCGGTTAGGATTGGATGGGGTAAACCCATTATCGCCTGATATGATTTCTTTATTGAAAAAGAGAGTATACGACATATCAGCCGTGACTGATAAAACAATTAAGGTAAAGTATAATTCCTCTATTGTTCCCACTAAAAATTTCGAACAATACATTAATTTATATATTGGAGACAAAACAGCCTCACCAAGAGTATATGAAGAGGTAAATGAGCGATGGGAATATGCGGTTGCCTTAACTCCAACAAATGAATTCCTTCAAGTGTCCTTTGTAAATGGAATTTATACTTCAAAAGGCGGTAAACATGTTGAATATATTCTTAATCAAATTACTAGAAAATTAACTGAATTTATTGAGAAAAAGAAGAAGGTAAAGGTAAACCCAAATTCCATTAAAGAACAATTGATTTTGTTCTTGCGGTGCGACATAGAGAACCCGTCATTTGACAGTCAAACTAAGGATTTTATGAATACGCCTATGGCTAAGTTCGGGTCTAGTTGCGTAGTAAGCGATAAATTTATTGAAAAGGTAGCCAAAATGGGGGTAATGGATGCTGCATGCGCCATCACTCAAGTAAAAGAGGATAAAGCAGTAAAAAAAGTAGAGGGGACAAAGAGTAAAACTATTCGAGGGATTCCAAAATTAGATGATGCGAACTGGGCGGGAACAGATAAATCCAAACATTGCATGATTATCTTTTGCGAAGGAGATTCGGCAAAAACCGGTATTATATCTGGTCTGTCGTCGGAAGATAGAAACATTATTGGTGTGTATCCTCTTAAGGGTAAGTTGATGAATGTAAGAGGCGAACCCATGAAAAAAGTATTTGAAAATAAAGAGATAGCCGAAATAACCAAGATTTTGGGACTGGAAATAAAGAAAGAATATAAAACGATAGAAGAGGTTGATAAATGCTTACGATATAGTAAGGTTGTGTTTGCTACTGACCAAGATTTAG
>CAJATB010000254.1 GCA_903944755.1 uncultured Bacteroidota bacterium | reverse complement strand
TGCCTAACAAACCAAGTTCGTAACGTTTAGAAGCGAATTGAAATGTTTTTTCTGCAGAAACAACCGCTTTTTGAGTAGCGTTCAATTTATTAGAAGCCACTACTGCATTGGTATAAGCTGCATAAATATCTTGCTTTAATTTTCTTTGTGAATTTTCTTCTTGCAATCCCGCCGACCTAGCACTTAATTTAGCTTGCTGATAAGCAATTTTTGATTGATTTGCATTGAAAATGGGAATAGATAATTGAAAGCCAAAACTTTGTCCAAAATTATTACTTAATTGGTTGCCCCAACCATTCCAAACAGAACCAAAACTTCTTGTACTAGTAGTGGCTGTATAAATAGGACTTTGAACATAATATTTTGTGCTTCCCATTGTCACAAAAGGGCTTGCAGCATTGGGTGTGCTATACCCACTAAATTCATACCCCGTAACATATTTAAAAGGATTAGAGAAGTTAGTACTTAAACTATACCCAAAACTTAAGGAAGGAAAGAAATTTGCTTTTGACGCAATGGTATTTTTTTGAGCCGCTTTAACACGCAAAGTAGCTGCTTTTATATTAGGTAAATTTTGCGCAGCTAGGTTAAATATATAATCCGGTTGCAAGTCGGCAAAGGTTTGTGTTTTTATTTTATCTACTGGTTGAACCACAATATCGAATGGCTTAGCAGCGTCTAAATTCAAAAGCGCCTTTAAGCTTAGTTTGCTTTGTTCCACATTTGACATAGCCGTAATTAAAGTGCTACTATCATTTGCTAACTGAGTTTCTAATTCTAACAAATTCAATTCTGGCAAAAGTCCTACTTCTACTCTTTTCTTAGTTGCAGACAATTGTTCTTTTGTTTGCTGTATTTGAATTTTCGCAATCTCGGATTGTTCAATTGATGATAATACTTGTAAATAAAAGGTAGCTACACTTAATGAAATGTCATTTGATACCGTTTGTTTATCGGCCTCACTTGCTTGCCAACTATAATCGCTTGCTGCTGCAGTATTTCTCAACTTTCCTGCATTGAAAACCTGAACACCCCCATTTAAACTAAAATTATTATACAAAAATTGAGTGTTTGAAAATCCGTTGGTGGTAGGGTCAATAGACCGTCCAATTCTCAAGCCTGTGCCCGAAGAACCATTAATTGTTGGAAGCATGCCTGATTTAGCAGCTTCAGCTTGTAACTTTGCTACCCTAGTTTGTACATCAGCTTGCTGAACTGAAATATTGTGTTGGATGGCATAGGCCACACAAGATTGCAAATCCCACTGAGCTGGTTCTTGTGCTACTAGGACTAATGACGAAGCGGCAAAGAATAAAGAAAGTATATATTTCATGTATTTGATATTAGAACACTTTTAAACATTACAAAAGTAAACTAATAAAGCCTACCTGGCTATTTTTTAGACAGGCGGAAAGCGTGCAATATGAATAGCTTTAAACCTATATAAAAGGCTATAGGGTAATACCTTGCTTTTTATAATAGAATATTCTATATAATATAAGGACCAATACAACCAAAATTACAGCGGTAAGCGCTGAATACGGCTTATCAATCACCACTGCGACAGCTACAAATGCATAAGCAATCACAAAAAGGATACAAAATATAGGCGTCCATCTTTTTAATGCCCCTGTAACCGATCCATCCCCCTGCTTTTTACTTCTTAGTATTAATAAAGTAGCTGCTGAAGTGCTCATGCCTAGGCAATCTAGGAAAATACTAAAACTTAACACATCGTCCACTCCCTTTCCAAAAAAGGTAACTAAAATAGTAGCTATTGCAAATACCGTAAGCCCTGGCACCAATGCATCGGTTTTAGGATGTTTCTTCTGAAAAATTGCAGGCAATACTTTATCCTCACTCATCGCGAACATCACCCTTGGATTACTCATTAAAATTACATTCACATAAGCAAGTACACTTAACACCATGGCAAAATCGAAAACCTTTGCACCACATTTACCAAACCATGCTTCAAATAATAACGACCCTATTGCATTTGCATTCTTCATGTTATCAAAACCAATCACT
>CAJATB010000253.1 GCA_903944755.1 uncultured Bacteroidota bacterium | reverse complement strand
TCAAAAACATATTGGGTGGCTGCATAATTTGGATGCACCAAATCCTCCGAATAAAACCTATAGTCTCGTAAGTCGTCCATCACATATTCGTAGGCAGGGAAATAGGCAACTTGTGATTGAGTCGCAATAGCTTCATGCACTGAATGTATAAGCACCGCCTTACTTCTATTGTTTTCTATTAGCCCTTCTCTTAAATGTCTAACGGGACTTATGGTAAATATGATTTGTAAACTAGGGTTAAATTTTTTAAGCGATTCAATGGTTTGGCCAAGTAATTGTATTAAATCATTAGGCTGCATCAATGCTTTATCAAACCAACTAGCCGGCGCTTTATGATTATTCGCAACAACTTGCAATTTTCCATCTGGTGCTTCTTCATTCAATTTGTATAACCAGGAAGAACCTAAAGTGATCATGATATGCTTTGCACTTTTTAAAAAAGTATGTGCCTGCTGAATGGACGCATTAATTTTATCTAATGCTTCTTGCGGAGTGACACCCGAAAAACGACTATGATGATTCCAGCTATTCCAAACGTCATTCAATAAAAATAAATCGACAGCACTGTATTGTTTATTACTAATATAATCCTGAATAGCATTATGCACACTTACAGGATTAAATAAAACCCCATGTGGATTTTCTAAAATTTCAAATTGGTGGTAGGCTAGTTTAGCGCCAATATTTTCAGTAAAACAAGAACCAATTAAAAATAATTTATCGGGATAACCAATTGCATTCTTAGCTGCCTTAGGCGTCAATGTCAATTTAAATTTTACTTGGCTCATGCTGCTAGCTATTTATTTGCAGGAAACATTCTTTGCTTCATTGCTTCATATAAAACAATACCAGCAGCAACGGAAACATTGAATGAATCAAAATTAGTTGCCATTGGGATTTTAAAGAAATAATCAGCAGCTTTTGCTAAAAAAGGAGTTACGCCGCGTCCTTCGTCCCCCATTATAATACAAGATGGAATGGATAAATCTAATTCATGTACATTTTTTTCGGCACGCATTTCACTAGTAAAAACTTGAATACCGTTTAAGTGTAGACTATCAATTGCTTTCAATAAACTATTCACTCGAATTACTTGTATATGCTCTAGTGCACCTGCACTGCTTTTAAATGCTTCTTCGTTTAAGGCACCTACCCCTTTGTCAGGTATAATTAAAGCTTGTGCTCCACAACAATGTATGCTACGGCTAATAGCACCAATATTTCTAACATCAGTAACCCCGTCAAGCATCAAAAATAAAGGGGTTTCTCCTTTGCCCACTACAAAATCAATCACCTCTTGCAAATCCATGTACTTCACATTCGAAATATAGGCCAACACTCCTTGATGGTTGGCCTTTGTCATTCCATTTAATTTTTCAATAGGTACATATTGAACAGGAATATTGTGTTCCCTTGCTGCATGCTTAATTTCATTCAAGCCATCCCCTTCGGCATTTTTCTGAATCAATATTTTTTCAATATTAGTATCCGTTCCAAACGACTCTAACAAAGGCTGCCTACCTATAATAAATTTACGCTCCGACGTTTGCCTGCGTTCAGCACTATAGTTACGTGTGGGTGTATACTTTTTCTGTGGTCTATTTTTTCTTTCCTCCATGGCTTCAAAGTTATGTCTTTTTACTTTGTACTATTACTTGTACGAATTTGTTGCAATTTTAAGATAGCTGCAACCGAAATAGAGTCGGTTATTCTCCCTTGCATCACCCAATTTAGCGCTTCACTAAACGGCATTTTCTTAACTTGTAATTGTTCTGTTTCATCTGGCTCCGCTTCCCCTGCAATTAAGTCTTCTGCAACATATACTACTGCAAATTCGTCCGATACTGAATTAGATACATCCATTTTTAGTAACTCGCTCCAAGTTCCTGCTTCAAAGCCTGTTTCTTCTTTTAGTTCTCGCTTTGCTGCAGTTAACCAATCAGTTCCCTCTGGACAACCCCCTTCAGGAATTTCCCAACTATAGGCATCCAACACAAACCTATATTGACCCACTAAATAAGTATTATCGTCCTTATCAATTGCTATTACTCCTATAGCTATATTTTTGAAATGCACTTTTCCATATATACCCGGCTTCCCCGCTGGGGTAATTACACTAAATTCCGACAAGCTAATCCAAGGATTATCGTATACTAATTTGCTACTTAACTTTTTCCAAGGATTTATTTCGTTTCCCATTTTAATGCATTTTATATTTCAAAATGTGTAGCGCTTTACTGAAACTGACGGTAGCAGTAAATAAAAATCCCGCCAATGAATGTCAGAGGCGGGACTTATAAATTATCATTCAACTATTTTAAACCAAAAGCTTTTTTCACTTTTGTTACATAATCTAATTTCTCCCAAGTAAACAATTCAACTTTCATTGTCTTTGATTTACCGTCTGGTGTTGTGAATGTTTTAGTAACTGTTTCGTTCTTACGACCCATATGTCCGTAAGCAGCAGTTTCACTATACATTGGCGTTCTTAATTTTAAACGTTGCTCAATAAAGTAAGGATGTAAATCAAAAATGCTTTCTACTAATTTACCTATTTGACCATCAGTTAATTTTACTTTAGCAGTACCATAAGTGTTTACATTAATTGAAGTTGGTTTAGCAACACCAATCGCGTAGGATACTTGAACCAATACTTCGGAAGCCACCCCTGCAGCTACTAAGTTCTTGGCAATATGACGCGTTGCATAAGCTGCGGAGCGGTCTACCTTGCTAGGATCTTTACCAGAGAATGCACCACCACCGTGTGCACCTTTACCACCGTAAGTATCTACGATAATTTTACGGCCAGTTAAACCAGTGTCCCCATGTTGTCCACCAATTACAAACTTACCTGTTGGGTTAATATGATACTTAATATCCTTATTAAACAACTTGCCATATTTCTTATACTTAGCTTTAACGCGAGGAATTAAAATTTCAACGATGTCTTTTTTGATCTTCTCCAACATCTTTCCTTCTTTATCAAAATCATCGTGTTGAGTTGAAACAACAATCGCATCAATTCTTACTGGCTCGTTTTTGTCGTTGTAT
>CAJATB010000252.1 GCA_903944755.1 uncultured Bacteroidota bacterium | reverse complement strand
GTGAGTAGAGATAAAGGATTTGATGCTTTCCCTATGTTTAGCCCAGATGGCAAAAGAATCATGTTCTCTTCTAACCGAAACAATGGGGGCACTAGGGACACTAATTTATTCGTAGCAGATTGGGTCGATTAACCCTTTTTTAAAAGGAATGTTGTATTTTACAAATTAAATTAAACTTTAAATCATGGATACTGGCTTATTGCATTTACACAACCTATTAAGATGGGTTATATTATTAACCTTACTATTAAGCATCTATAAATTAGTCGCTAAACAAGACGCACTAAAAACAAGCAAAATTTTATTAATTTCTTCACATACAACCTTATTATTGGGCTTGTATCAGTATTTTACTGGAAGTGTTGGACTTCAATTAATTAAGGCAGTCGGCATGGCCGCAGCCATGAAAGACGCAGCAACTCGTTTTTGGGCGGTAGAACACATTAGTTCTATGATTTTGGCAATTGCTTTAATAACATTTGGACACATTCGCTACAAAAAATCAGGTAAGCCAAGTTCGGCACTTGTTTTTTACATAATCGCCTTATTATTAATCCTTTTGGCAATGCCTTGGCCTTTTAAAGCAGGGGTTGGTCGCCCGTGGTTTCCAGGTTTAGGCTAATTTCTGATAGTACCTGGCTTTTCAAGCCAAGGCACATGATTCGTAACTAATTGATTATCAATATATTTAAAAGGAGAAGCGCCGCTTCTCCTTTTATTTTGGCATTTTTTCAATATTTCGCGGGTAATTTTTCTTAATTCCATTCATTTCCATATCTTTGCAACCCCAAAATAAGTATGTCAAAACAACCGCTGATTAAACAAGATGGAATTATAATTGAAGCTATGAGCAACGCTATGTTCAGAGTTAAACTTGAAAACGGACACGAGATCTTGGCTACTATTTCTGGAAAGATGCGTATGCACTACATCAGGATTTTGCCAGGAGACAAAGTAGGAGTTGAGATGAGCCCATACGACTTAACAAGGGGAAGGATTATATTTAGACATAAGTAAGCTTATTTTTAGTAGAACTTATTGCTGAGTAAAATAGGAAAAACGTATATAAAGATTTAGAGATTAATATTAAAAAACAAAAAGATGAAAGTTAGAGCTTCTATTAAAAAACGCAGTGCTGATTGCAAGATCGTGAAGCGTAAAGGTGTACTTTTCGTTATTAACAAAAAGAATCCTCGTTTTAAGCAAAGACAAGGATAGTATCATTTAACAAACACAAAACACGTTTTAGCATATGGCTCGTATTGCCGGTATAGACTTACCAAAAAATAAAAGAGGAGAAATTGGACTACAGTACATTTTCGGTATTGGACATTCAACAGCTCAGTACATCTTAGACAAAGCAAACATCAGTTACGATAAGAAAGTAAATGAGTGGAATGACGATGAGCAAACAGCGATTCGTAATATCATTAACGCAGAATTCAAAGTAGAAGGTGCTTTACGTAGTGAAGTTTCTATGAGTATTAAGCGTTTATTAGATATCGCTTGTTACCGTGGTCTTCGTCACAGAAAAGGTTTACCTGTTCGTGGCCAACGTACTAAAACTAACTCACGTACTCGTAAGGGTAAACGTAAGACAGTTGCTGGTAAGAAGAAAGTAGCTAAGAAATAATAATAATAAAAGGTAGTAATTCCATTACTACCTTTTGCTATATAAATCCGCATAAGAATTAGATCCTATTTTAACTAATAGGGGAGATTTTTTCCGGTTTCCGCTTCGGCGGAATTTCAATTTAAATAACCCGCTTCTTGCAAGTGTTAAAACAAGCAATAAGCACACCTCAGAAAAAATGGCAAAACCGCAAAAAGCACAGAACAGTGCAAAAGCAGCTGCAAAGAAGAGAGTCGTAAAAATCGACGCTTCTGGTGAAGTACGTATCAGCGCAACATTCAACAATTTAATTATCGCTTTCACTAATAAAGCAGGTCAAGTTATCAGCTGGAGTAGTGCTGGTAAAATGGGCTTTAGAGGTTCTAAAAAGAACACTCCATACGCAGCTCAAATGGCAGCAGCTGACGCAGCTAAAGTTGCATTAGACGCTGGTGTTAAAAGAGTAGAAGTATTTGTTAAAGGACCAGGTTCTGGCCGTGAAGGTGCAATTCGTTCAATCTCTCAATCAGGTATTGAAGTAATTTCTATCCGTGACGTAACGCCTATGCCGCACAACGGATGTCGCCCTCCAAAACAAAGAAGAGTATAATCGATTTTACAAAAATTTTTATAAACCAGGATGCATCATTCATTTTAGATTTTTACTGATGATGCGTCGACACTAAAAAATCAAAAAAGAAACATTATGGCACGTTACACAGGACCCAAAACAAAAATTTGTCGCATTTTCGGCGAACCTATTTTAGGAAACGCAAAATGGTTAGGCAAAAACAGCAACCCTCCAGGACAACATGGTGCGCAACGTAAGCGTAAGCAATTAGGAGAGTATGCATTACAGTTAAGAGAGAAACAAAAAGCAAAATACACTTATGGTGTGTTAGAGCGTCAATTCCGTAAAACATTTGAAGAAGCATCTCGTATTAAAGGTGTTACTGGTGAGAACTTAATCAAATTATTAGAATCACGTTTAGACAATACTATTTATAGAATGGGTTTAGCAGCTAGTCGTCCGGAAGCACGTCAGTTGGTAGCGCACAAGCACATTACCGTTAACGGTGACGTGACTAACGTTCCTTCTTACACATGTCGTCCAGGGGATGTGATTGCATACCGTCCTAAAAGTGCACACAATAGTTCAATTGTTAGCAAGCAACGTGGTAGAAATACTAAGTTCAGCTGGGTTGATTGGAATGAGACTACCAACACCGGTACTTTCATAACTGCTCCTGAGCGTGAAGCAGTTCCTGAGAATATCAAAGAGCAATTAATTGTAGAATTGTATTCTAAATAGTAGTAGCACTTAACAACATTTCTTCCTACGGAAGATTCAAACAAAAAAAAGTATAACATGGCTATATTAAGTTTTCAAAAACCTGATAAAATTGTTTTACAAAAAGCAAATGACTTTGAAGGACAATTCGAATTCCGTCCCTTGGAGCCAGGCTTTGGATTAACATTAGGTAATGCTTTGAGAAGAGTTTTATTAAGCTCTTTAGAAGGTTTTGCAATAGTTGGTATCAAAATTGAAGGTGTAGACCACGAGTTTGCAACTTTAAAAGGTATCACAGAAGACGTAACAGAAATCATCTTAAACTTAAAGCAAGTTCGTTTTAAGCGTAAAGCTGATCAAGATGTTAGCGCTGAAAAAATCGTTTTATCTATCAAAGGATCAAGCGAATTTAACGCAGGTAACATTGGCGACGCTTCACAACAGTTCCAAGTAATGAACCCTGAGTTAGTTATTTGTACTATGGACCCTACTGCAAAATTGGAGATTGAATTAACAATCAGCAAAGGCCGTGGTTACATCCCTGCAGAAGAAAACAAATTAAAGGATATGCCATTTGGTTATATCGCAATAGATTCTATTCACACACCAATCAAGAACGTAAAATACGCAATTGAAAACTACCGTGTTGAACAAAGAACTGACTACGAAAAATTAATTTTAGACGTAGCTACTGATGGAACAATTCACCCTGAAGATGCTGTAAAGCAAGCTTCAAGAATTTTAATACAACACTTGATGATCATCACTGATGAAAACATCACATTTGACAACAAAGAAGACAAGAAAGAAGATGTTGTTGATGAGCAAGTATTACAATTAAGAAAAGTATTGAAAACTCCATTAGAAGATTTAGACCTTTCTGTACGTGCGTTCAATTGTTTGAAAGCTGCTAAAATTAACAGCTTAAGCGAATTGGTACAATACGAGCAAGAGGACCTAATGAAGTTTAGAAACTTTGGTCAAAAATCTTTATCTGAAATCGAGCAAGTATTGATCGAAAGAGGATTGAGTTTTGGAATGGACTTAGGTAAATTAGGATTAGACAAATTAGACTTACAATAGTCGTCATCGACTACCACTAGGTCACTATTTATAACCGAGCGAAAGCTCAAACCTCACAATTCCTGACACGGTGTGAGGATAAAACTTAAATGTCATGCGTCACGGAGACAAACAAAACAACCTTGGAAGAAAAAAGGCACACAGAGATGCCTTATTGATGAACTTAGCTTGTCAAATTATTACGCACAAGCGTATCGTTACAACTTTAGCTAAGGCTCAAGCTTTAAGAAAATACGTTGAGCCATTAATTACTAAGACTAAGAAATCAGCTACTAAGGAAGAAATCATGCATAATCACAGAATTGTGTTTAGCTATTTAAACGACAAATTAGCTGTAAAAGAACTATTTACAGTGGTTGCTCCTAAAATTGCTACACGTCCAGGTGGATATACTCGTATCATCAAATTAGGCATTCGTCCAGGTGACAACGCTGAAAAAGCGATGATCGAATTAGTTGACTTCAACGAGATTTACGGTAATTCAATAGCTACCGCTGCTGAACCTGCTAAGAAAACGCGTCGTAGCAAAGCACCAGCTGCTCCTAAAAAGGAAGAAGCTGCACCAGCTGCAACGGAAGAGGCTGCTATTACATCTACTGAAGAAGCAACTCCAGCTGAATAATGATATAATTAATTTCATATAAGGCAAGACTTTGGTCTTGCCTTTTTTTTGCCTAATTTTGTAAAAACTAACCAATACAAATAAATTCACAATGACTGCACAACCCGCAATATTAGTTTTAGCCGATGGTCACGTTTTTCATGGCCAAGCTTTTGGCAAAATAGGTACCACCACAGGGGAGATTTGTTTTAATACGGGTATGACGGGGTATCAAGAAGTTTTTACCGATCCTAGTTATACTGGCCAAATAATTATTATGAACAATGTGCACGTAGGTAATTACGGAGTGAAAGCTACTGACGTTGAAAGTAAGTCAGTGAAAATACATGGTTTAATTGGGCGTAACCTTGAAGAAAAATATAGCCGTGCGCAAGCCGATGGGAATTTGAATGATTATTTAATTGAAAATAATATTGTTTCCATTGAAGGATTAGATACAAGAGCATTGGTTATACATGTGCGTCAAGCGGGTGCAATGAATTGCATTATTTCTTCTGAAATAATGGATGTGGATGTTTTGAAAGCTCAGCTAGCAAAGGTTCCTAGCATGGATGGCTTAGATTTAGCAAGTAGTGTTAGTACCAAAGAAGTATATGAATTAGGGGATGCAAATTCTCCCATAAAAGTGGCTGTGTTAGATTTTGGCGTGAAAGAACATATTTTACAATGCTTGGTTGAAAGAGGAGCGCATGTAAGGGTGCATCCTGCAAAAACTAATTTTGAAACATTAAAGGCATTTAATCCGTCGGGATATTTCTTGTCTAATGGTCCTGGTGATCCAGCTCCATTACATTATGCAATTGCAACCATTAAAGAAATTTTAAAAGAAAAGAAACCTTTGTTTGGGATTTGTTTAGGGCATCAATTATTGGCCTTAGCGAATGATATTCCAACTTTTAAAATGCACCATGGTCACCGTGGGTTGAATCACCCAGTTAAGAATGTATTATCAGGTCGTTCGGAAATAACTACCCAAAACCATGGTTTTGGAGTTGACCCTGATGCAGTGCGTAATCATCCAAACGTGGTAATTTCCCATGTTAATTTGAACGACGACTCTATTGAGGGTATCAAATTAAAAGACCGACCAGCATTTAGCGTTCAATACCACCCAGAGGCAACTCCAGGCCCGCACGATAGCAGGTATTTATTTGATGATTTTGTAACTTTAATGAAGTCGAACTAATTAAATAAATAGTAAGCAACGCATGTTAAACATCGCCATTATCAACGGACCTAATTTAAATCTTCTTGGGAAGAGAGAGCCAGCAGTATACGGAAGTGATACGTTTGATGATTTTTTAACACAATTGAAAAAGGAGTTTCCTCAAATAAACTTCACCTACTTCCAAAGTAATATAGAAGGGGAGTTGGTAGATGCAATCCAAAAATTCGGATTTAATCAAGACGGTATTATTTTAAACCCGGCAGCGTACACGCATACTTCAATAGCTATTGGGGATGCAATTGCAGCAATTAAAACACCTGTAATTGAAGTGCATATTAGTAATGTGCATGCGCGCGAGGATTTTAGAAAAATATCCCACGTGTCGGCAAAGGCAGTTGGGTCCATTGTAGGTTTAGGATTAAAAGGATATGCTTTAGCCGCTGAATGGTTTGTGAATAACGCCAAATAATTCTTTATTTTAAAGAATTGAAATAGTTTTCTACTTAAATCCCCAAGAAAGTTATGTCAACCCTTACTTCGACTTATCAAAAAAAACTTTTTTGGCTAGTTGGCATTACGGTGCTACTAAAAATGGTGCTTTCCTATTTTGTAGAACTAGGCAATGACGAAGTGTATTATTATACCTACGCAGTACAATCCGATTGGAACCATTTTGACCATCCACCCATGGTAGGCTGGATGATAAAACTAACTACGTTGAACTTGTATTGGGTAAGTGAATTGTCTATGAGAATAGGGGCCATTATAGCTTCGGCATTAGCAACGGTTGTTATTTTTGAAACAGGGATACTTTTAAAAAATGCCAAAGCAGGCTTTATTGCGGCACTATTATATTCATTTTCTATTTACACAAGTATTATTGCAGGCTTATTCGTTTTGCCCGATAGTCCGCAGCTATTGTTTTTTACCCTCAGCATTTACTGCATGGTGAAATGGGTTTCAAAGCCGTTTACTTTTAAGTTTGATGATTGGATTTTATTGGGATTATTTATCGGGTTAGCTACACTTAGTAAAGTACATGGGTTGTTTTTATGGGCGGGATTTGGGGCGTTTATTTTGTTCCATAAAATTGAAAGTGTAAAGCAGCGTAATGTTTATGTAGCATTTTTAGTGACAGTGATATGCATACTTCCTATTATTTTTTGGAATTTTCAAAACGATTTTATTACCTATACTTTTCATTCAAAACGCGTTACACATTCAGGTATTTCCTTGGATAGTTTTCTACAACAAGTACTTGGGGAATTCATTTATCAAAATCCTTTAGTGTATGTAGTATGTTTAATAGCCTTAATAAATACTAGAAAAGTAAAATTAATTGCAAATAGCAAAGCGGCCATTAATTTACTACTATGGTTAAGCTTACCGCTTATTTTCACCTTCTGGTTACTATCCCTTTTCAACCCAACTCTGCCTCATTGGACAGGTCCAGGTTTTATTGCTTTATTTTTAATTGCCGGTGTGTATTGGGGTAACTATACTAGTAAGGGTATTCCAAACCTTTTAAAATGGGCAGGAGGGCTATTAGGAGGCTTGATAATCGCTTTTTTATTACTTGTCTATACTTTCCCAACACAATTAGGATCTGCCAAAATAGAGAATCTGGGTGAATATAATCCTATAAACGATGTTACTGGTTGGCGTCATTTTAGTAAGGAGTTCGAAAAATTGGTGACACAGGACAGGAAGCTGAATAAAATGTCTTTAAATGCACCCATTGTAATAAACAAATGGTTCCCTGGGGGTCATATCCTTTTTTATACGGCTACTCCCATGCAGTTAAAAGTAATCGCTATTGGGAATATAGAAGACGTTCACAAATTTGCCTGGTTGAATCAGGAACAGGAAGGATTAAAAATAGGGGAGGATGCTTATTGTATTGTGCCTTCCAACTTACCTTCAAACCCACAACAAGTATATGGGCCGTATTTTGAAAAAATCCTTACTCCTGATACCATTCCAATAAAAATGAAGGGGGTAGTACTTCGAAATTTTTATGTGTACCGACTAAAGTATTGCAAGCAATTGCCTCCGTCAATTTTGGGCACTAAAAAATAGTGGTAGTATATTAGTCAAAATCTTGTCGATAGGAAATACTTACGCCTTGCCTGTTCCTTCTTCCTAAGGTGCTACCATTAATATCAAGGCTATTTCTATTAAAGATAATAGCACGCAATTTCCTATTTCTTGTTAATATAAATTCAACGTTTAAATCGGGCAGCCATTGGAAGTCACCATTTTGAATGGTACTTGTATTACGCACATTAAAATCTAAATCGCCACCCACATTCAAAATTATTTTTTCATTTAAAAAGCTCCTGCCTAATTTAAGGTTAACCCTTTGCCTATCAATTTTATTAGCATTAATAGCAATGCCAGTTCCAGTAGGGTCCAATAAATTGCCACTATTGTAAACCGAAGATCCTACATCAAATCTTAAACTATTATCACCGGTAACTTTATTTAATAGGCTAGTAATTGATTTATTAATTTCTTTCGTTAATAATTGTGATATAGTGTTAATGCCCAATGAAGTAACATTATAAGCATTATTGGTGTTTGCATTAGCGAAGCCTACAGGAGCGAAAGAATTAAATACAATCAAGAAGGAGACTTGTTTTAAAATTTCATTATCGTCCCGTTCTAATCTTGAAATAAATTGTGAAAATTCATTATCAGCACTCATAGGATTTCCTTGTGGGAAAGCTAGGGTAAACTTAATGGAAGGTTGAGAAAGCTTATCTCGCAAAGCCGCATTCACATAAACACTACCTCTGTAGGACCTTACAGCATTACTAAAATTGCCTGAGCCAGCTAATTCAGTTAAGCTTACACGTTCTGCGGTATAACGCGCATCAATATGAATGTCGGCTTCCATTGGGTCACCGGTCCATTCAATAAAATTACCCGCTTCAGGAATTAACTCGAATGGTTTTTTAATAAAGGACTGAAAATTAAAGTCGTACTTACCTCTTTCAATATTATATTTTCCTCTGATTGTTAATGGTTCAATATTGCCTGCTCTAATTTTAATTCTTCCATTACCCACGCCTTTAATTACATCCCCTGTGAGTTCATCCAAAATAACGTCAATCTGAGTTTTGTTATTGGCAGTTACTTCAAGGTCAACTACTAAATTATAAGCTGGGATGTCTGCACTTTTAATGGCTGTTTTTCCGTATTTTTTGAATACGATAAAATCGGATGTGCCGCTTTCTTTGCTGGTAGTATTGGGTAGGAAAATATGAGAACTATCATTCACGTCTGCGATAATAGACATTTTAATATTTTCTTCGGGACCTTTAATGGTTAAGCCTGCTTTCCCTACAGCATGTCCATAAAAGTTGCTATTGTCTAAAATATCGGTATTGAGTAATTCTATTTTAGGACTACTCATTTCCATGTCATAAACAAGGTGTTTAAAACCTTGGTTCAAAATTTTTCCTTTAAATAGAGCTTTACGTTTTAATTGGTCCTTTACTACAATGCTCCCAAAATCTATTCCCTCGTTTGTAAATTGTATGGTAGCGCTATCAATGGAGTAGTCAACTTTTGTGTAGTCAACTTTGAAGGAAGCATTATTTATTTTGGCAAAACCCAATAGGTAGGGGTTTTCAATTCTGCCTCCAAAATGTAACTGACCGCTAGCTTTTCCTTGCAGGTTGGTTAATACACCTCCAATAAATTGTTGTGCTATTCCAAAGGAAGAATTATTTAGGTATAAGGTAGCGTCTAATGGGTTAACGGTGTCCTTTAAATTGTAACTACCATCGGCCGATAAATTATATTGCTCACTTTTACTACTAAACTTAAAGGGCAGTAATCCTTTAGAATTGATATAGGACGCGCTTAACAAGGTGCTCCCCACTGAATCGTTATTGAATGTAAAATGATCAATACTTAAATTGGAGTTGAATTCGAAATCGGCGAATAAATTTTTAAATAAAACTTTCCCATTCGTAATCCCTTCAAGGCTTGGATAGTGGAAAAACAGGTTGGTGATATCACCTAAAATTACTTGCTTCAGCGTCAGTTCTAATGCATCTTTATTGGCTTTAGATGAAGAGAATACGAATTCCTGAAGCCCTTGTGTAAACGCAAAATTAACAGCAGATATATTACTTTTCCTTAAAGTAAGCACACCATTATTATTT
>CAJATB010000251.1 GCA_903944755.1 uncultured Bacteroidota bacterium | reverse complement strand
CAAGAACACACCGAAAAGAAGCATGGATATGGTGTGGTACGTGAATTAGTAGGGCATGGTTTAGGAAAGAGTTTGCATGAAGACCCACAAGTGCCTAACTATGGTAAGAGAGGTACTGGATTAAAACTAAAAGAAAATATTGTGTTAGCTATCGAGCCCATGATTAATTTGGGTACCCATAAAGTATATACCGATGATGACGGCTGGACGGTTAGAACAGAGGACGGAAAAGCATCAGTGCACTTTGAACATGATATTTGTGTAAAGAAAAATGAAGCTTTAATATTATCCGATTTCAGTATCATAGAAGCTGCCGAAAAACTTAATATTAATCTAAACTCATCTTACTATTAATTTTAACCCATCTTGCTATTAATAATTTAAACAGTAATATATAATACGGTGCTGCTTTGTTTTTGATCTTAAAATAATATTCAATGGAAAAGAAAAAAATAGTTGTTGTAGGGGGTGGAGCAGCTGGTTTTTTCTGTGCCATTCAAGTTGCCGAAAAACATCGCGACTGGGAAGTTATTATTCTTGAAAAGTCGGGCAAAATTTTAACTAAAGTAAAAGTGAGTGGTGGTGGACGTTGCAATGTAACGCATGCTTGTCCAGACATTGAAAAATTATTAATAAAGTATCCAAGAGGCCAACGGTTTTTAAAAAAAGCTTTTTATAAATTTGCAACAAAGGATACCATTGAATGGTTTGCAAACAATGGGGTAACACTCCATACCGAAAAGGATGGACGCATGTTTCCCACGACTAATAATTCAGAAACAATCATTGATTGTTTTTTGCAGAAAGTGCATCAATATAAAATACAAGTATTAACCAATCACGAACTAGTGAATGTAGTTAAAAAAAACACTGAAAATATTTTTGAACTCACTCTTGCCAACGATCAAAAAATAATTGCAGATGCTATTTGTATAGCTACGGGAGGTATGTTAAAATCTGAAAAACTAAAATGGCTTACAGCATTTGGTCATGAAATAGTAGAACCCGTCCCTTCTTTATTTACATTTAATGTAGCAGATAAAAAAATAACAACACTCATGGGTGTTGCAATAGACAATGCAAGCATACAATGGAAAGGGAGCAAGTACCTAGAACGCGGACCAATACTTATTACCCACTGGGGTGTTAGTGGACCAGCTGCTATTAAATTATCCGCATGGTGCGCTAGGCAAATGGCTGCAACGAATTACGAAGGTGCTATTATAATTAATTGGACACCAGCATACAACGAAGCTTCCTTAAAAATGGAATGGTTTAATTTAAGAATGGATTTTGGTAAACGAGAAATGGGATCAAAAAATCCATTTAATTTGCCACAGCGTTTATGGCATTTTTTATTACAAGAAGCAGCCATACCACTTACTACTAAGTGGGCTGATTTAAAAAGTACGCAACAACAATTACTCATACAGTTACTTACACGTTACACTTTGGACATAAAAGGGAAAACTACTTTTAAGGAAGAATTTGTTACTTGTGGGGGTGTGGATTTAAAAGACATTGATCCATTGACTATGGAAAGCAAATTATGTCCAGGGCTGCATTTTGCGGGGGAGATGATGGATGTTGATGGGATTACGGGTGGGTTTAATTTCCAACACGCCTGGACCTCGGGCTGGATAGCTGCACAGCATATAAGCCAGGAAGCATAAAACTATAAATATTCCTATTGATTATCAGTAGGTTAGGTTTTTTACCTAACTGTAATTCTAGGTGTTTTTTCGGCTATTTTATACCTTTTTTCCTACCTTTGCCGTCCGGTTCAAAAACGCCGGATTTTATATGAAACTATTTTCAAAAAACCTAAACGCAGACGCACAGGAATTTGGAGGCGCTACAGCTCCAGAAGCAACTGCGACACCAAAAGCACCTGAAGTTGTTGTAGTTGAAACTGCACACGACGATTTTGATTGGAGCGTTGACAAACGTAACGTTAGTCATTATGCTGAAGCTGAAAGATTAAAGTATGACAAAGTGTATGATAACACTTTCGTACAAATCAATGATGGCGAAATCATGAATGGCTTAGTTGTTGCTTTAACAAAAACTGATGTTGTTGTAAACATTGGATTTAAAAGTGATGGCTTGGTTTCATTGAATGAATTCCGTGACACCAATGGTGTTAAAACTGGTGATACAGTTGAAGTAATGGTAGTAGAAAAAGAAGACCGTGATGGTAATCTTCACTTAAGCCGTAAATCTGCTCGTAT
>CAJATB010000250.1 GCA_903944755.1 uncultured Bacteroidota bacterium | reverse complement strand
TTATCGTTCTGGTTCACTCTCCATGCGCCCACTTCGGTTAATGCTGGATATTTTTTTATTTCAATTCTCCATCCTTGATCGTCTACTAAATGCCAATGAAATGTGTTTAATTTATACATAGCCATTAAGTCGATGTATTGTTTTACCACTTCAGGACCAAAGAAATGACGGCTCACATCTAAATGCATACCCCTCCATTTAAAACGAGGGTAGTCGGTTGCCTGCATATAAGGTGCCATTAGCCTTGCATTCGTTCTTGTTTGTGGTAATAATTGCAATACCGATTGCATTGCATAAAAAATACCCCCATAACTGTTTGCTGTTATTTTTATTCCCTTTTCGTTTATTGATAACTGATAGCCTTCTTCTTGTGTGACTAATTTTTTATCCAAAACTAACTGAATACTATTTTTTGATGGACTGTTAATTTTTAACTTATGTCCTGAAATACTATTTATTGCATTCACAAAAAAGTCTACGGCTGGTGTAATTTTTTTTTGCGTGGCATTATATTGGATACTTGTATTTTTGTCAATGGTGAAAAAACCTTTTTGCTCCGATAAGCTTACTGGCTTTGGAATGATACTATTAGTTTGTGCTTGTGTAAAAAGCGTAGTTAATACGCAAAGTGTAATTGTAAAAAATCTTAAGAACATAATGTTATAGTTTAAAATGTAAGCACTCGTAAATGGCTATAGTGTAAGTTAATAATAATACTAATGCAATACTTCCTGCAGGATAGGCAATGATTTTATTTCACTAAATTTTTTATAGTGAAAACTTAATGACAGCTGGAATAATTCAAGTATTTTTTTCCGCTGTGCACCGTTCAAGACAATTTCTTCTAGTTCGTTGTAAAATTGCAAAGACATAAAAGTAGATGCCGTTTGTGCTTCCTGCTTTTCTAAAAAATAAGGATGCATTGGATTGCTTGCCACAAACTGTCCTTCTTTAATATCTAATACCGGTGTTTCGGCACTATACCTACCTTGTAATCCAAAGCCTAAATTTTCACTTAAGTGTATTAAGAAATAGATGGGCAAATTGCTCACTAATCCTGGGCCACCTTTATCTAATTGTTTAAAAGTATCTTCAATTAAATAAAATAATTCGGGATGAGGTTCGGGTTGTAGTGTTTGTTGTAATATTTCTACAATGTATATTGCTACTGCGTTTCGGAGCACATCGGAATAAGTATTTTGATATACATATTCCCAGCTCACCTCCTTCACCATTTGTAAAGTTTTCATTGGTGAATGATATACTTCCATTTGTAAAATAGCAGCAGGCTGATAAAATACGCCTTTGTTTGCACCCTTCTTACTGGTGACGCGCGCGCCCTTTACCATGTATTGTTGCAAACCAAATAGTTCGGTATACGCAGTCATTATTAAACTAGTATCTCCATACTTGGTAACGCGTAAAACAATGCCCTTGGTATTGTGTAACATATTATTTTGCTATACGCTCTTGAACTGTTGTAAAAAGCGTAAGTCGTTTTGTGAATATAAACGCAAATCGTTTACCTGGTATTTTAATTGCGCAATTCTTTCAACGCCCATCCCAAAAGCAAAGCCAGTATACTTTTCAGGGTCGATGCCAAAGTTTTCTAATACTTTAGGATGCACCATTCCACTTCCCAAAATTTCTACCCAACCTGTATGCTTGCAAATATTACATCCTTTGCCTGCACATATTTGACAGCTTATATCCATTTCAGCACTTGGTTCGGTGAAGGGAAAATAACTTGGTCGAAAACGTACTTTCACTTCCTTTCCAAACATTTCTTGCACGAAAAAATATAGTGTTTGTTTTAAATCGGCGAAGCTTACATTTTCGTCTATATACAATCCTTCTACCTGATGAAAGAAACAATGTGCACGTGCTGAAATTGTTTCATTGCGATAAACGCGCCCCGGGCATATTACGCGTATTGGTGGTTTTTGTGTTTCCATCACCCTCGCTTGTACGCTTGAAGTATGTGTTCTTAATAACCAAGCTGATTCTGTTTCCGTTGCTTCTTGCACATAAAAAGTATCCTGCATATCACGTGCCGGATGGTCGGCCGGTAAATTCATTGCACCAAAATTATGCCAATCATCTTCTACCTCAGGTCCTTCTGCAACCGCAAATCCTAATCGCTTAAATATAGAAACCATTTGATTGCGTACTAAATTCAATGGGTGCCTTGTGCCCACTGGTACTGTATCCCCTGGTAATGTAAAATCAATATTTGAACTGGCTTCCGCCCCTTCACCAAGTCCAGCTTGTATTTCAGCTAGTTTTTCCTCTGCTACTACCTTAAAAGCATTTAAAATTTGGCCAAATTCCTTTTTCTGCTCATTTGGAACGTTCTTCATTTCGCCCATTATCTGCTTCACCAAACCTTTGGTTCCCAGGTATTTAATTCTATAATTTTCCACTTCCTCATGGGTGGTGGCAACGGTAGCTGCTATTTCTGCTTTTACCGCTTCTATTTGTTGTAACAATTGGTCCATGCTACGAAGATAAGAAGAAGGCGTGAAAACGCATGATGATATGAACAACTAACCCTTTTTGATGTTAGGAAAAATATAACGTAAAAAACCTTACATTTGTTATTCGTTGAAGAATTAATTACATGGAGTACAATACAGCAAGAAGTATAATGGGGATGAGAGAGTATGGCCGTCACGTTCATAGGATGGTGGATCATCTTATGACCATTGAAGACAAAGCAAAAAGACAAGAACAAGCACACGTTATAATTGAGTTGATGGGCTTTTTGAACCCTCAACTTAAGAATATCGAGGACTACAAGCATAAATTATGGGATCACCTGTTTTTTATGAGCAATTTTAAATTGGAGGTAGAAAGCCCTTACCCTATACCTACTCGTGCTACTTATAAGCAAAAACCCGATCCGCTTCCTTACCCAAGGCGCAAAATAAAATATGCTCACTTAGGCAAGAACTTGGAACTAGTTATTGATAAAGCAATGGTAGAAGAAGACCAGGAGAAAAAAGCTGGCTTCGCACACGCAATTGCGCACTATATGAAATTAGCGTATAGCAATTGGCATAAAGAATTAGTGCAAGACGATGCGATACGTAGTGAGTTGAACGCTATCACTGGTGGAGAACTTGAATTTAGCAACACACCTTATATAAAACATCGTAACCAGAATTTTGAGCGAGATGAATATCGCCCAGCTACAGGACGTTGGCAAAATAATCGCAACCGTGGCGGAAGCAGCAGTGGTGGTCGTAGCCAAGGAGGCCAACAAGGTGGTAGCCGAGGACAAGCTGGCCAAGGAAATACTGGCGGCGGTCGTAATTTTAAGAAACGTTATTAATTAAAATGGTGCAATAACTTTCTCTCGAAAACTATTGCACCATACTTATATACTCCCGAATATTTTATTGAGCTATTCCCTTAAATATTTGAGGTACTGTTCCATACACTGGTAACTTACCATCCCACTTATTAATAAATTCTAATTGCAACAACATAGGTGTAATTGTTTGTTGCTTTAACCTATTTGCTTCGGCCTCTGCCTTTGCAGATGTTAACATTGCTTCGGCATTACCAGCAGCTGTTGCTACTTTTATTTTTGCCTCGGCTTCAGCTTGCTTCACTTTGTTTTCGGCCATTAGCGCCGACTGTACTGCATTATTCTTTGCCTCAATTGCTTTCTTGAATGTTTCAGGGTACACCAAATTAGATGTTAACTGATTTATTATAAAACCTTCTGGCAATAAACTTGCATCTAAAGTTTGTCTCACTTTTGTTTCAAACAATTGTCGGTTACTTATTAATTCTTCAGCTGTATAAAAATTAGCTGTCATTCTAAATGCGTCATAAATATTCGTTTTCAAAAAACCATCTTCTATACTTCTTAATGTTAAACGATACTTATTAAAAATGAAGGGTACTTTTTCTCGCTTCACCGCATAGTTAATGATAGGTGAGATATGGAACTCACTTCCGTCCTTTGAATTCACTACAAATGAATTTTCGTCATTGTATTCCTTGTGTTGTATAAATGTTGGGAATTCATAAATTTTACTAGTAATAGGATTAAAAAACACAAAACCAGTTACTTCGGTAACCGCCGATACTCCCTTGTCGTTGCCATATAAATTTACCTTAACGCCAACATGTCCTGCATCTATTCTTTCACAAGACATAAATAGCAACACTAGCATTACAAAACCACCCACACCCATTAATATTTGTTTTTTCATTTTACAATTTTTATAGCGCTTAAAATAAACGCGTTTCATAATTAAAGTTAGCTTGCTTTTATTGTTTTTGCTTTTTATTTATGGTTTACTTTTTAACATTTTTATTTACGAGTTATTGTTTTAGGCCTATTTACTAAGCTTATTTTCAAAGCATTAAAAAATCAATATTTACTATGATTTGAAAATTGTACTTTAGTCTTATAATAACAAGCATATGAGTTCATTTGAAGTTAGAGGCGGTATTGCACTTAAGGGAGAAATTATTCCACAGGGTGCAAAAAATGAAGCCTTGCAAGTATTGTCGGCAGTGTTACTTAGTACCGAGCCTATTACGATTGCAAATATCCCCGATATTATAGATGTAAATTTATTAATTGAGCTTTTGCATGAGATGGGCGTGACCATTGAAAAGTTAGGAGCCGGCAACTATACATTTCAGGCTGATAAGGTGGACCCTAGTTATTTAGCTTCTGAAACCTTTAGAATAAAAAGTGGTCGGCTGCGCGGCAGTGTGATGCTTGCGGGACCCATTTTGGCAAGATTTAAAAAGGCTTATTTGGCAAAGCCTGGCGGTGATAAAATAGGAAGAAGACGCATTGACACCCATATTATTGGGTTTGAAAAATTAGGCGCAAAATATGCCTATGACGACAACCTTGCTTGTTTTACTATTACTACTGATGGGCTTATTGGCACTTATATGTTACTGGATGAACCTTCGGTAACAGGTACCGCAAACATTGTTATGGCTGCTGTGTTAGCAGAAGGTATTACCACTATTTACAATGCCGCTTGTGAGCCTTACTTACAACAATTATGCGCCATGTTAAATAGAATGGGTGCCAAAATTAGTGGTGTTGGTAGTAACTTATTAACTATCGAAGGCGTTACAAAACTTGGTGGCACAACGCATACTATCTTACCCGACATGATTGAAATTGGTTCCTTTATTGGGCTTGCAGCATTAACAAAAAGTGAACTAACTATTAAAAATGCTGGTGTGAAACACCTTGGTGTAATTCCAGAAAAATTTCGTTTACTAGGGATTGACTTTAGTATAAAAGGGGACGATATTTATATTCCTGCGCAGGATATGTATGAAGTACAAACCTATATGGATGGTGGTATTTTAACTATTTACGATAACCCTTGGCCTGGTTTTACGCCCGACTTACTAAGTATTGTTTTGGTTACTGCCACACAAGCCAGAGGGGCTGTTTTGATTCATCAAAAAATGTTTGAGAGCCGTTTATTTTTTACAGATAAACTTATTGATATGGGCGCGCAAATTATATTGTGTGACCCACACCGCGCTACCGTAATTGGACTTGGACGTAAATATCCTTTACGTGGCATTACCATGAGCAGCCCTGATATCCGCGCTGGGCAAGCTTTATTAATTGCCGCACTAAGTGCAGAAGGTAAAAGTGTAATTCAAAATATTGATCAAATTGACCGCGGCTACCAATACATTGATACACGCTTACAAGCACTTGGCGCGGACATTAAACGAGTTTAGCCAAAATTTTGTGTGTTTCTGAATTCATTTTCGAAAATGCAAATATTTTTTTACCTAGATCTTTAAGAGAAGCGCCTAAATGATACATCTCCTTATGATCA